>NZ_JBFRPB010000048.1:0-64991 GCF_041471785.1 Vibrio sp. 10N.261.51.C6
GGGTTCATGGGGCGGATACTTTCCACAGGTTCTTTTTACATTCCCTTCCTGCTTCACTGCTTATACCACCTCTCTCAAACAGCGCCTTACAGCCTGTCTCAAAAACGCCCTCTATTAGCCCTGTATAATGCTTATTTAGAAACACCAACACTGATATCAAAAATACAAAAAGCCCCTGTAAGAGTGCTTACAGGGGCTTTAATTCAAGCTTTAATCTTATCTTTTAAGCGAGATGCTTAAGAAACTTCGATTGGACCACCGAATGAAGTTACTGGAGGCAGTTTGCCTTGGAACTTCTCGAAATCAACCAAACATGTGTTTGCTGACGTTGCTTGAGCAAGTTCAGACGTACCGATATCTTGAGTCAGTGTGTTTGGATCGCCGTATGTATCTAGCGCGCCCACTTTCTCGTTGATCGGACCGTACCAAGCACCTTCTTCGATACGAACAACACCAGGAGCGTAGCTATCCATTAGAACAGCACCTGCTAGTAGTTGACCACGGTCGTTAAACACACGTACTACATCGCCATCTTTGATGCCTTTCTTCTTAGCATCTACTGGGTTGATGTAGATTGGCTCACGGCCTTGTACCGCGTAAGTCGCACGCCACTCTTCAGATTCACACATCTGAGAGTGAAGACGCTTGTCTGGGTGACAAGATTGTAGCCAGTACGGGTGCTTGTCAGAGCCTGGACCACCGTGTGAACGTTCAGATTTCTCGAACCACATTGGGTGTTCTTGACAGTGCTCGTAACCCATGTTGCCAACAGTACGGCTTGTGATTTCGATGAAACCAGAAGGCGTGCCTAGTGCGTTGATCTCTGGATCTTCACGGAATGAAGCGTGACGAGTCCATGGCTTACCTTTACCGAAGTCTAGGAAACCTTTTTCCCAGAACTCAGCGAACTCAGGCATTTCGAAGCTGCCTTCGTTTGCTGCGCGACATTCGTCGTACAGAGATTTAACCCACTGCATTTCGTCCATACCACGCGTGTAATCGTCGTAACGACCCCAACGTTTAGTTAGGCTAGACATGATCTCGAAGTCAGTCTTAGACTGGAACAGAGGATCCACTAGTTTATGCATCGCGATCAAACCACGACCAGAGTATGCGCCGTAACCATCGATATCGTTACGTTCCCACTGAGTACATGCAGGAAGCACGATGTCAGAGTGACGACAAGTTGCAGTCCAAGCAAAATCAACAGCAACTACAGTTTGTAGGCTCTTGAATGCTTTACGCATCTTGTTGCGATCTTGGTGGTGGTGCCACGGGTTGTTACCACTGAATACCATCATCTTGATGTCAGGCAGTGTCACTGTTGCGCCGTTTGCTTTGATCTTCTTACCTGGCTCTAGCAAGCTATCAACCCAACGAGCAACTGGGATTACGCGGCTGTAGCCGTTGTAATCTGTGTTGGTGTACTTAGGTGATTGACCTTGGTCGATGTTCAGCGGGAAAGAACCCGGAGCAGCGAAGCCAGTTGAAGATACACCGATACCAGAGTAGTGGTGACCGTAAGAGATACCACCGCCCGGTAGACCAATTTGGCCAACCATTGCTGCGATAACTGCACACATCCAGTAAGGCTGTTCACCGTGCTCTTGACGTTGGATACTCCAACCAACAAGAATCTGTGTACGACCGTTAACCAGCATCTTAGCGAAGTCACGAATAGAGTCCGCGCTTGCGCCACAGATAGCAGAAGCCCATTCTGGCGTCTTCTCAACTCTGTCTTTCGTTTCACCTTGAACGTACTTGATGAAATCTTCAAAACCTAGACAGTAAGTTTCGATGAACTTCTTGTCGTATAGGCCTTCGTTGTAAAGAACGTGAGCAACACCAAGCATGAACGCCACATCAGTTTGTGGGTTGATGTACATTTGCTCATTTTCTAGGTAACGACCTGTTTTGTTTTTAACAGGGTCAACAGAAACAACGTTGATCTCTTTCTTAGCAACTTTTTCTTTCAGCTGTTCTAGGTATGCGAACGACTCGTGAGTCTCACATGTCCAACCTACTTGAAGGTTTTTAACTGGATCGTTACCCCAAAGAACAATGTTGTCACTGTTTTCTAGGATAAGTTCCCAAGATGTACCTTGTGCGTAAACTTCAGTAGAACCTAGCACGTAAGGCATGATCGTTTGACCAGCACCTGTTGAGTAGTCACCGATTTTCTTCACAGAGTAACCGTGAAGTGCCATTGCACGTTGCATGTGGTTAGTACAGCTGTGGAACTGACCCGTTTGTCTCCAACCAGTTTGACCTGTGTGAAGCGCCCATGGACCGTAATCTTTCTGTACGCGCTCTAGCTCGCGGTAAACAAGGTCTAGTGCCTCATCCCAAGTCACACGAATAAAACGGTTGTTACCACGCGTGTCTGCGCTGTATTTATGCTTCTTCAACCAATCTAGGCGAACCATTGGGTAACGCACACGTGATGGGCTGTAGATAATACCTTTAATACCTTTCAACATCTCAGTTGGGTGTTGATCGATTTCTAGAGGTTTAATTTCTTGTACTTTACCCGCATAAACACGAGCTCGGAATGCACCCCAGTGAGAACCAGAGACTTTCCACGCACCGTCTGTTTCTGCAGCAGACGCTGATGCCGACGCCAATAAGCTTGGACCGATAACCGATGCCGCACTTGTAGTAGCGACACCTTTCAGAAAACTTCTTCTTGTAATTGCCATTGTGTTACTCCAATTGACGTCTTATTAGTGATGGCCTTCAGAAAAATCTGATGAATGCTTCTGTAGATACTTAAGAACAAGTGCTTCTGTATCTGTATCGAAGTTAACGAACGCAATCATACCATCTAGCATGCCTACCCAACCGTTAGCGCTGAAGTGAGCTTCATCTGGCTGTGAGTGACACGTTGAACAGTTAGATTGGTACGCTTGACCCGCTGCGTTCCAGATTGGATCGAAGTTATCAACCATAGACTCTTTCTTCATCCAAAGTGCTAGGTTAACTTCTTCCCATGGAAGGCCAGTAAGCTCATCTTCTTTCTTCTCACCAACAGTGATAACGTCACTTTGAGATACTTCTTTCGTCAAGATTGCAGTTGAGATGTTCATACCGAAGTCTTCTTGGATTACACGTCCGAAGCCTTTCGCTTTACGCCAACCGTCGATTTGAATCTTGATCATATCGCCTTTTTCGTCGATAACCGCAACTTTACTTGCAGGGCTTAATAGACCCGCTTCAACTTCAGCTGTTTCATCTGTGTACATTGGTAGGTGACGAATAGAGATCACGTCTGAACCATTTGCGTAAGATGTGCTGCTTGCTACGTTTTCTAGCTCGCCAACAATACCGCTCGCTGATGCCATATCTAATGGAAGGTTGTGAGCAATACCTTTGTGACAGTCAACACAGCTTTGATCACGCTCTGCCGCGTTCTTCATCTGGATACGCGCTGTTGGGCGCATGTTTTCGAAATCCATTGAATCGTAGTTGTGGCAGTTTTTACACTCTAGAGATTTGTTCGAAGAGAAGCGATCCCATTCGTGTTTAGCCAGTTCGATACGACGAGCTTCGAATTTCTCAGGCGTATCTAGGTCACCAAATACTTGAGCGAATACTTCTTTAGAAGCTTGCATCTTACGAGCGATTTTTGCTGTCCATTCATGTGGAACGTGACAGTCAGGACAAGTAGCACGTACACCAGAAGTGTTTTTCCAGTGAACCGTTTCTTGTAGTTCTACGTATACGTTGTCACGCATGGTGTGACAGCTTACACAGAATTCTTCTGTATTTGTGTGCTCTAGAGCTGTGTTAAAACCGCCCCAGAAAATAACACCGGCGATAAAGCCACCCATAGTTAGTACACCAAGACTGATGTGTACTGCTGGGCGAGTCATTGTGCGCCATAATTTAACTAAAAATGATTTCATGTTTAGCTCTCTTAAATATTGATTTTAAAAAATGTTGTTACTTAGAGGGCATTACATGCCGCCGTGAGCACCTGGAGGTCCGAATACAAACACTTGCAGTGCCCAAACTAGGAAGCCGTAACCGCCTACAAAAGCCACACTTAATATTGGGAAGAGAACCACCGCGATGAAGAGGAAAGACTTCCACTCCAGCGAATGTTTTTCGCTAGTTTCAATTTTATTAACATCACTCATACATTTTGCCTATTTTGTATTTAGTAATTTCGAGTAACCCATTCTATGGGGCTAAAGTTCTTAAGTATCTAACGACAAATTTTAGACCATACTCAAAGTAGGGTTCAATCAAATCTCCCGTTATAACCCTTGCTAATCAATACTTTTTTGAGCTCATCCAAAGTTGTTTTTAGTTAAACAAAGTTATTAAAAAGTATTAACAAATGTGAAGAATTAAGTATATTTCACAAATGTTAAATTCCAACACCTACGCAACCGTATTGTAACCAATTTTAACGTTTTACCTACTAAGTAGTAGCCAAAAATGCCTCAAAAAACCAATATTCTGTGGTTTGATTGTTAAATTATTGAGTATTTTTTAAAGCAACGGCTGAGAAGCTGAAATGCATCATTTGGCACTTTCAGATATGATGGGGACCTACTTAAAAGGAAACATTATGCAAGACGTTATTGATATATCTTGGTGGCAGTTATTGTTCTTCAGCTCACTTCTCTTGCTACCCATTACCATCAACCACAAGTTAAAACTCGGCCTTGGCAAAGAGGCTTCTATCAGCATCATTCGTATGGTTATTCAGCTATTTCTGGTGGGACTTTACCTAGAATACTTGTTCACTTTGAATAGTTTGTGGGTCAATTTGCTGTGGTTATTTACTATGATTATCGTCGGTGCAAGCTCGATTGTTGAAAAATCTAGACTGCCAAGAAACCTACTTTTGGCTCCTGTCGCCGTTAGCCTTGCGGTAACTTGTGTACCTATTGTCTTGTTCATCTGCTTTTTCATCATTAAGCCGACACCGGTTTTTAACGCGCAGTACCTTATCCCAATCGCAGGGATGTTATTGGGTAATAGCTTAAGCAGTAATATCGTGGCATTGCAGAACCTGTTTGGTGCCTTTGAAACACAGAAATCAGAATATGAAGCAGCAATCGCGTTAGGCGCGTCTCCTACTTATGCTGCTGCGCCTTTTGTACGTAATGCAATACAGAAAGCGATGTCCCCTATCATGGCCTCTATGGCAACCACAGGCTTAGTAACGCTGCCGGGAATGATGACTGGACAGATCTTAGGTGGTGCTTCACCGATGATCGCGATTAAGTATCAACTGATGATCATGCTGGCGATTTTCGTGATGATGAGCTGCTCTCTAGCCCTTGTACTTCACCTCTCATTGAAGACATCTCTGACCAAAGAAGGGCGAGTTCTCGCTCAAATACAGCCTTCGAAATAACCTCCCTACTCCACTTAGATCTGGTTACTCACTGAATTTGAGACAGGTTATCCACAGAAACTGTGGATAACCAAATCAATATAGATCCTTTTTTGTCCATTTCGACCCAAGGAAAGATCATCGCCTTCGATCTTTGGGTGATTTCAAAGACATATACACACATGGTAATCAGCGCTGTTGAATTTTCAGATGATCATTAGAGAGATGAAGAAGTAGGTTTTCCACAAATAAAAAACGGCCTGCAATGCAGGCCGTCTTGTAATTGTCATAAGTCAGTTCAGTGTTTCCACAGAGCGTTAACTCATCTCGTCAACTGAGTTAGTCACGCCATCTTTGTCGATAGCGCCACCTTTATTAGTCACGTAGGTAGATCAACCAGTACCACATACCAACAAAGATACCGCCGCCAATGATGTTACCGATGGTAACGGGCAGCAAGTTGTTCATCAAAAAGTCCGCCATGTTCAGATCAACATAGTCCGCAGGATTAGCGCCCGTCATTGTCCAAAATTCAGCTGGAGCAAATGTTTTGATGCCGATAGCTAAAGGCACTTGGAACATATTTGCAATACAGTGCTCAAAACCAGCCGATACGAACATCGCTACAGGTAAAATCATTACCGCAATTTTGTCAGTCAGTGTGCGTCCACTAAACGTCATCCATACCGCGATACAAACCAATACATTACACATGATGCCGAGCGCGATAGCTTGGATAAAATCGTGGTGCATCTTATGTTGGGAGATCGCCATTGCATTCAAACCCACTTGACCGTGGTCGAACATGTACTGTTTGGTCAGTAACATACAAGCCACCAGCAGCAATGCGCCAATCAAGTTACCTACATAAACTGTAGCCCAGTTCTTAACGAGCGTGCGCCAACTAATCTTGCCACTTGCACGAGCAACCAGAGTCAGCACCGAACTGGTAAATAGCTCACCACCGGTAACAACAACGAGAATTAAGCCCAAGCTAAATGCAAGGCCACCTAATAAGCGAGTAATACCCCACGGCAAATCACCAGCACCAGTCGTTACGATGGTGTAAAACACAAACGCAATACCGATATGTATGCCAGCGGAAATCGCTAGGAGAAAAGATTTGATTGGATCTTTGGTTGCTTTACCTACGCCAATATCTGCAGCGCGCTCAGCCATTTGTGGCGGTAATAATGAGTCAAATTGGTTTAGATTCATGATGATTTACATTTTGAAACATGTCGTCGGGAGCGCGATAATCCTCTCTTTCATTTCTGAATTCAAGAGCTATTTTAGGCACAAAATAGCTCTCACAGCCTTGTTGAAAGCAAATAGTCCGAGTTATTCCAAATTCATACGACTTTAGTAGTAAAAAGAAAACTCTGCTGAATGATTAGTTATCAGCATAGAAAATAACAAATCTATAAATATCAACAAGTTACGTTAAAAATCAAAGAATAACGTACACTAAAATGGCTCACAGAGCGCTTTTATTTCTAGATTTTGACATAGATCAACAGAACGTAAAAAAGCGCCCTAAGGCGCTTTTAACTCAATCACAAATAAAGAAATTAGTGATGCTAAACCGAAGGTTCAATCACTTCTTCTGATGATTGTTCTAGGGTTGAATCCTCTAGAGTAGATTCAACAGCTGGGGACATCACATCAGAGTCACTTTCGTTGGCCACTTTGCCACCTAAGCTTTTCAAACTATCCACTAACTCTTCTAAGCTTTTAATGTGAGCATCACTCTTGGTAATCTGCTCACCGAGCAACTCACTGTGCTTGGTTGCTTCAGACAGTTGCTGCGCTTGCTTCTGGTTTTCAGACTCCAGCTTAGCTAATTGCTCAGTCAAAGTTTTAATCTCTGACTTTAATGACGCCGTCATGTCTGAGCCTTTCAGCGCTTTAACACTCGCTACAATTTTTTGAGACTGAAGACGCAATACAACATCACGGTGATCTTCATCATTAACCACTCGTGAAATGCTCAATAACTGGTTCTCTGCATTCAAAACCGACTGTTCGAACTGGTCGCCTTTTACGCTCGCCAGCACTTTGACTTCATGAGCAACACTGCGTACGTGGTTTAATTCGAACTCCGCAGCGTGAACTGCGTCTTCAATGATAGACTTTTCACGGGGACTGGCTTTCACTTGGCTTTCTGCCAAAGCAATTTGAGATGCCGCTTTAGCAAACGTCAGTGGAACAACGTCATCGAAATCTTCATCTTCCAAGAACTCTAATTCGTTCTTCAAAGGTTCGATGTATTTCTTATACGCCACTTTAACTTCTAGTAAGCGAGCATTGTTAAGAAATTCCACCTGCGCTTCTTGAGCGTCTTCAAGCTCATCGACCAGCACATACTCGAACAACTCGCTGTATTCTGAATACAAACGTTTGTAGCTCGAGGTAAACATGGTATCTGCGCCAAGAAACTTCAGGTAATCCATTTGGACAATCGAATCCGCGAGTACTCGATCAGCCTTCTTCTTTAACACTAAGATCGAGTCATAGTTTGATTTGATCAAAGCGATTTTTTCATCGAAGGCTTCAGCGTAAGTTAGGCTCGAAAAAATGGAGTAACTCTTGGTTATCCGAGTTTCGTCTTTAAGTAAGTCCGCATAAATGCTTTCAGCATCATCCCATGCGTCTAATAGTTCATTGTAATTCTCTGGTGCATAGAGAGACAATTGAGCATGGTCTTCAAGCTTAACTTCCCATTCGGAGTAAACGCTTTGGACAGACTGAAATGAACGGACCTCTATTGTCGATTCATTATTGTTGTTTGTGGTTTGGTTCGCGTCTGTCTGCTCTGAGGGTGTACTTTGACAACCTGAGATAGCAAATAGCATACTGATCGTTAATGCTACTTTGTTCGCTCTCACTTATGCATATCCTTTTTATACAATATTCGCTCAATGCAAATTATTTCTAGTCACAATATATTACAACCACTTAGCAATAAACATCACTGATGATTTAAGTGGGTGCAAATCACCCAATATAACCAAAATAAACTCATCACTCGATGATTAATCAATCAATTTGGTATCACTTATCAATTCTCTTTATTTGCTATTGCCTGAGCCGAGAATGCGCACTAAGGTGAAGGTAGAGAACGTTATGAATATATAGGTCAATTATGAAGTACAACGCTGAACATATTGCTGATTTAAACCTCCTTCTTCAATTTGATGTAAGTAGTGCAGCTACTGGAATTAAAGTCCATCAAGAGGCAGCTCAAGAAACTCAAGACGCTGTTAAGCGCCTATTCGAAAAAAACCTTTGTACTCAGCCAGACGGCGGTTACCTAACAGATGAAGGTATCGAGATGGCAGAGCGCGCAGACAAGCTTCTTCGCGTACTAAACTAAAGCTCCATTGTTCTAGTAAAAACTCCACTTGCTTCGGCCGTGGAGTTTTTTCATTTTTGGGCAAAGCTTTGTTAGGCTTATTGTAAATTCGTCATTTGCAGTTGTGAGGAACACATGGCTTCTATATTTATTGTCGGTGCAGGATGGGTAGGTGCACCTTTATCTGAACATTTAGAAAAACATGGTAACCGAGTAGTGGTCACGAAAACGACCCAAGCGGGAGCAGATGCCATTGGTAGCGAACAAATTCCATGTGAAGTGTTTAGCTTTGATTCATCCGATCCACAACAGACTATCGGGCGACTCTATTCATTGTTACTCGAAAACAACACTGAAATTGTGATTGGCAGCTTCCCTCCTGGCTTTAGAAAAGGAGCAGGACAAGAGTATGCCGACCACTGGCAGCAACTCACCAATGCATGCCAAAAGGCCAACATTAAAAAGCTCATTATGGTTAGTTCAACTACGGTATACCCAACTAAGCCGGGTGTGCTGAACGAGCTGGATGCATCACTCCCCCTTTCGACCTCAGATAACGAGCACGCGTCTTTATTTTCCGATAACGCACGAATCATGCTGCAAGCTGAACAGTCAGTGATTGATTCCGGTATCGACTACACCATTCTTCGCTTTAGTGGCTTAATCGGCCCAAGCCGTCACCCATCACGCTTCGCAAGCAAGTTAAAACAAGTCAGCACTCAAGCTCCAGCCAACATGCTGCACCTTGATGATGCAATTGGTGCTGTCGATTTCGCTATCAGTCAACTGCACAATGAAATAGTTAACGTGACCACACCAAATACAGTCAGTAAGGCGGAGTTTTATGCCGCGGCACTGAAAAGCGCCAACAGCAGTGAGCCTCTGCCCGCTGTTGTTGATACCCCAGACAAGTTAATCTCTTCGAAGAAGATTCTCGACTTAGGTTATTCATTTAAATTCGAATCCACACTGGACGCACTTCATGACTGAACAATCTATTGCTAACAAAAATCCCAACATAAAACTGCATCGCTCAGTCGACACCCTTTGGAACTTTATGTCGATGGGTCACAAGGTTACGCCTTCCGACTGTATCTTTGTATTGTGTAGCAACGATACTCGCGTAGCTGAATATGCAGCCGAGCTTTATCACCAACAGATCGCGCCTTACATCGTTTTTTCTGGCGGTGTGGGGCGCTTTACCGAAAGAAGCTTTGAACGCTCAGAAGCAGAAACATTCGCTTCTATCGCACGAGATTGTGGCGTGCCTGACTCTGACATTATCATAGAGAAACACGCAACAAATACTGGGGAAAATGTACGATTCACTCATGAGTTGCTGACAGAAAAAGGGTTATCGCCGAAGAGGCTAACCTTAGTTCAGAAGCCCTTCATGGAGAAACGTACCTACGCAACCTTCAGTAAACAATGGCCTGACGAAACTTCCGAGATTACCGTGACGTCGCGATGGCAAACTTGGGATGATTACTTTAACGAAGAGTTGCCGTTAGATATGGTGTTAGGCGCATTAATTGCTGATTACGAGCGAATCAAATCCTACCCAGAGAAAGGCTTTCAGATTGAGATGCCGATCCCCGACGACGTTGACCACGCCTATCAAGCATTGAAGAAGCTCGGTTTCGAATAAGCAAAAGTTAGACTTTGAACAAAGTAAAAGCTCGGCAGGAAATAAAACAAAAGCTCGGCTTGGAAGAAAGCAAAACACAGGCCCAATAAACAAAAACGGTGACACTTGGTCACCGTTTTTCGTTCTTTCGCGTTAGCAAATAGAGCTGCTTATTTACCTAACGCTTCTTTGTAGTGCAGACGGCAAACAGAAACGTATTTGTCGTTACCGCCAATAGCCACTTGGTCGCCCTCAGCAATCGCCACACCGTGCTCGTCGGTACGAATTACCATGTTCGCTTTACGGCCACAGTGACAAATTGTTTTAAGCTCAACAAGTTTATCTGCCCAAGACAGTAAGTAACGGCTACCTTCAAACAGTTCACCCAGGAAATCGGTACGTAGGCCGTAACAAAGTACAGGGATGTGCAGCTTATCAACCACTTCTGTTAATTGGTACACCTGCTCCTTCGATAAAAATTGGCACTCATCGATCAAAACACAATGACGCTTTTCTTCCTCATTGAGCTTTTTGATCGCATCAAACATGTTGGTGTCATTTTTAAACAGCTGAGCTTCAGATTGCAGACCAATTCGTGAGCTCACTTTACCGATACCATAGCGATCGTCCAAAGCTGCCGTAAAGATCACTGGCGTCATGCCACGTTCTTGGTAGTTGAATGAAGATTGAAGAAGCGTTGTTGATTTACCCGCATTCATTGCCGAGTAATAAAAATACATCTGAGCCACAGAAATATTCCTGTTAATTAAAAGTTGAAGATAGAAAAGGTGAAAATAGAGAATTCGTGCTAGAAAAAAGGGCTGAAAATCAGCCCTTTTTATAAGATTTACTTACGACGCCAAGTCGTGCCTTCTGGGCCATCTTCCAGAACAATACCCAACTCGTTTAGCTTATCACGTGCAAGGTCGGCATTTGCCCAATCCTTTGAAGCACGAGAGTCGTTACGCAGTTTGATCAACGCTTCGATTTCAGCCACTTCGTCGTCGTTACCTGCCGCATCACCTTGTAGGAAGGCTTCTGGCTCTTGGTGAAGAATACCGATGATGTCTGCTAGTTCACGCATCAATGCACCCAGTCCGCTTGCTTTTTCAATGCTTTCAGGCTTGATACGGTTGATTTCACGAGCCATTTCAAACAGTACTGAATAAGCTTCAGGTGTGTTGAAATCATCGTTCATCGCTGTAGAGAATCGAGTCACGTACTCTTCGCCACCGGCAGGAGCGGCTGTAAGGTCTAGGCCACGAAGTGACGTGTATAGACGCTCTAGTGATGCGCGAGCTTGGTTTAGGTTATCTTCGCTGTAGTTTAGCTGGCTACGGTAGTGACCAGACATTAGGAAGTAACGTACCGTTTCAGCATCGTAATGTGCTAGCACGTCACGGATAGTGAAGAAGTTACCTAGTGACTTAGACATCTTCTCTTTGTCTACCATCACCATACCACTGTGCATCCAAGTATTTACATACTGAGTGCCGTGCGCGCAGCAAGACTGTGCGATTTCGTTTTCGTGGTGAGGGAACTGCAGATCTGAACCACCACCGTGGATATCGAAGTGGTTACCAAGAATAGACGAGTTCATTGCTGAACATTCGATGTGCCAACCTGGACGACCCGGGCCCCATGGCGATTCCCATGTAGGTTCACCTGGCTTAGACATCTTCCAAAGAACGAAGTCTAGTGGGCTGCGTTTTGCAGATTCAACATCAACGCGAGCACCCGCTTGAAGCTGATCAAGGTCTTGCTTTGAAAGCTTACCGTATTCGTCGAATTTCTTTACTTCAAACATCACGTCGCCGTTGCTTGCAACGTATGCGAAACCACGTTCAATCAGCTTTTCAACAAGCTCGATGATTTCAGTGATGTATTCTGTCGCACGAGGCTCAACATCTGGACGCTTCATGTTCAATGCATCAAAGTCAGCGTGCATCTCACCGATTAAACGCTCAGTCAGAGAGTCACAAGACTCACCGTTTTCGTTAGCGCGTTTGATGATTTTGTCATCGATATCTGTGATGTTACGAACGAAATTCAAATCGTAACCAAGGTAACGAAGGTAACGAGTTACTACGTCGAAAGAAACGAACGTACGACCATGACCAATATGACAGAGATCGTATATGGTTACCCCACAGACATACATGCCGACTTTGCCAGCTGTAATTGGTTTGAATTCCTCTTTCTGTCTTGTGAGCGTGTTATATATCTTCAGCATGATCTCTATCTATTTTATGGATTAATCAAAATAAGCTCGCAGTATAACAAGTCATACCTTAATAGGTAATACCTTTCACCACCAAATCGGCAACTCCTTGTTATCTATTGACGATTTCGTATTTTGAAACTCAATCAAACTAGGCTAGAATCGCTTTTCATATTAAAAAGACAGTAAGGTAACAATCATGATCATCCTTCACACAAATTTTGGTGATATCAAAGTTCAACTTAACGAAGAAAAAGCACCAGAAACAAGCGCAAACTTTCTACAGTATTGCCGTGACGGTTTCTACGACAACACACTATTCCACCGTGTTATCGATGGTTTCATGATTCAAGGCGGCGGCATGACTTCTGGCCTTAAAGAAAAGGCAACTCGTGCAACGATCAAGAACGAAGCAAACAACGGTCTAGCGAACAAAGTTGGTACGCTAGCAATGGCTCGTACTATGGAACCGCATTCAGCGAGCTCTCAGTTCTTCATCAACGTTAACGACAACTCTTTCCTAAACTTCCGTAGCGAAAGCCTAGACGGTTGGGGCTACTGTGTATTCGCAGAAGTTGTTGAAGGCATGGACATCGTAAACAAGATTAAAGGTGTTAGCACTGGTTCTATGGGTATGCACCAAGATGTACCTCTAGAAGAAGTGATCATCACTGGTACTACAATCGAAGCTTAATTCATCGCTTTCGGTTAGTATTGATGAGCCGATAAAATCAGGATATAGGGAGCGAATCGCTCCCTTTTTTTAGACCTATGAAAACATATTTTATATCAGATCTGCACCTTTCTCCGTCACGAGAAGACATCACAGACTGCTTCTTAACCTTTATGAAGAAAGAAGCCGTAGAAGCGGATGCACTTTACGTATTAGGTGACCTTTTCGAATTCTGGATTGGTGACGATGATAAGAGTGAATTCGCGACTTCTATCCGCCAAGCGTTTATCGACTTAGTGAAAACAGGCGTGCCTTGTTACTTTACTCAAGGGAACCGCGACTTCTTAGTCGGCAAAAAATTTGCTAAGCAAACGGGCGTACAACTTCTCGACGAAGTTTCTACGATCGATATCTACGGGCAAAAAGCGGTAGTATTGCATGGAGATACCCTATGTACTGAAGATGTAAAGTACCTCGCCTTTCGCGAAAAAGTGCATCAGCCATGGTTACAATGGGTCTTCAACCGAATTCCATTTTTCATCAAGAAGAAAATTGTTTCAAAGGTTCAATCAGATATCAAAGATGACAAGCAGACCAAGTCTCTCGACATCATGGATGTGACACAGCAAGAAGTCGAAGATGTGATGGAACGAAACAATGTCGATCTGATGATCCACGGCCATACTCACCGCCCAGACATCCATACATTTAATGCTAACAATTGTACTAAAACCCGTATCGTACTTGGCGATTGGTATACGCAAGGCTCAGTGCTGGTGTTCACGCCGCAAAGTTTTGAACTACAGAATCGAGCGTTTAGCAATAGCTTTTAACATCACGCTTAAACTTTCACTTTGATTATTATTGTCGGTCAGACTTTCTTAGAAAGTGTATGGTAATTTCTAGTGAATTAGCTATTATCTCTCTACCAGAAATAAACCGAACACAGTACCAAGTTGAAATATTCATACGTAGCGCGTCAACCAATACTCGACACAGGCAAGAAAACCATAGGTTACGAGTTGCTATTCAGGGATGGTCCTAAGAACACTTTCCCTGAAGTAGAGCCGGAGCTCGCTACTAGCCGTTTGCTTTCCGATCACTTCTTATCGACCCACTATAATACGTTGGGTGATAAGCTTGGGTTCGTGAACTTCCCATATGCAAGCCTAATCAACTTAGTCCCTACTCTGTTCCCCAAAGAAAGCCTCGTTGTTGAGGTTCTTGAAGACTGCGAACCAACAGACGAATTACTTGAAGCAATCAAAACCATCTTTGACGCGGGTTATACCATTGCGCTAGACGACTTTGTGCCAAGTAAAGCTTGGAAGCGCTTCTTACCCTACGTTTCAATTATCAAGTTCGATATCCGTTTGACGCCAATTGCCAAAGCAGCGATGTTTATGAACTCTCTCAAAGGGCTAGATATCAAGTTCCTTGCTGAGAAAGTAGAAACGTACGAAGAATACCAAGAAGCGAAAAAAGCAGGCTTCACCTACTTTCAAGGTTATTTCTTTAGCAAGCCAGAGATGATCCAAACGCGTGCGCTCAACCCGGCATTCCTGACGACCGTTCAGCTGTTAAAAGAGATTGCGCACGACCCTATCGACTTTGGTGAAGTAGAGCGTTTGATTACGCTCGATGTGACCATGTCGTATAAGCTACTTACCTACGTAAACTCCGCTGGCGGTTCACCAACAACGATTCGTTCATTCCGCCAAGCGCTTATTTACCTTGGTGAACAAAAGCTGCGTAAATTCGTTTCACTTGTGGCGATCGCATCAGCGAAAGAAGACAAGCCGGACTCACTCTACGGTTTAGCGGTATTACGCGCGCGTCAATGTGAGCTCTTAGTCGAGAAGATGAATGTGAAGGTTGAGCCAGGACAAGCCTTTTTGACCGGTATGTTCTCGCTACTGGATTCACTGTTTGACCAACCGTTGAAACAAGTACTCGATTCAGTGCCGATAGACGTAGAGATCAAACAAGCCTTAATTCAACGTAAAGGCGTGTTAGGTGCTGTATTGGCGATGGTCGTTGCTTATGAACAAGCTCGTTGGGATGAAGCGACTCGTATTCGCCAGCTTCTCAAACTGAGTGAAGCTCAACTTGGTCAAGCTTATGACGAAGCGACAACTTGGGCCCAAGAGCTATTGGCTCCAGCCCTGAAATAACATACTTCGTACTATAGCTTTAATAGTTTCAATAGAAACTAAGCTTTGGTGAGCGATCGTTTCTTGATAAACTCCCACGCATTCACTTATGGCCTCTTAATAGAGGCCATTTTTACAGGATCTGACTATGTCTTTATGCCCATGCGGTAGCAAAAATACTTACCAACAGTGCTGTGAATCAGCGCACCTTCACCACAGTGCTGTTGAAACGCCTGAACAGTTGATGCGCTCTCGTTATTCAGCGCACGTGTTGGGTTTAGTTGACTATGTTGTTGCGACTTACCACCCTAGCTGCAACGCAGAAGCGCAAAGAGAAGGTATTGCCGAATCTATCAACAGTGATTGGGCAGGACTAGAAGTCATCGATACTGCGGTAGGCTCGCACCAAGACGAAGGCTTTGTTGAGTTTAAAGCTTACTTCAATGAAGAAGGCGCACAATACTGCATGCAAGAACGCTCTCGCTTTATACGGGAAGACGGTCTTTGGTACTACATTGATGGTACCTTCCCAGAGCAGGAACAAACTACACAACCAGAAATTGACCCACGCTTAAATCAAACCGTTGAGAGCTTTAAAATCGGCCGTAATGATCCGTGTATTTGTGGCAGTGGTAAGAAATACAAGAAGTGCTGCGGGTAACTCGTTCGACTAAGAAGTCAGATTAAGAGAAGAGATTCCTGATGTCGCTTAGGCTCCTCGGAATGACGCAAAGTCAGAGGTTAGAAAAGTGACGTAGGGCTTAGAAATCTTGAAATCTTGAAATCTTGAAATCTTGAAATCTTGAAATCTTGAAAATTAAAAAACTAAAAAGCCCCGTAAACATGTTTGTTTGCGGGGCTTTTGTCTGTCTTTTACGCGGTTCTATTAATCTAAAGAGAGCTTACTTATGACGCTCTTTCAGCTTGTTTACCACATCATCCATCGATAAGCCTTGGTCTTGAAGAAGAACCATTAGGTGGTAAATCAAATCTGCTGATTCACACACTAACTCCGCCTTATCGCCCGACGTCGCCGCAAGCGCGACTTCAACGCCTTCTTCGCCCACTTTTTGCGAAATACGCTTGGTGCCACGGGCATATAGACTGGCAGTATAAGAAGATTCAGGATCGGCGTCCTTGCGGGCAGCCAATAGCTGCTCAAGCTGATGAAGCCACACCATCTGAGACTCTTCTTGCTTGTCTCCATCCCAACACGTTGTTGTACCTGTGTGGCACGTTGGACCAATGGGATTAACTTTAACCAGTAAGGTGTCGCTGTCACAGTCCAAGGCGATGTTTTGCAGTTGCAATACATTGCCCGACGTTTCACCTTTCGTCCAAAGACGCTCTTTTGTGCGAGAGAAAAACGTCACATTGCCAGTTTCACCCGTTTTCTCAAGTGCGGCTGGGTTCATGTATCCCATCATTAGCACTTGGCTTGACTGGTAATCTTGAACAATCGCTGGCACTAAGCCATCTACTTTTTCCCAGTTAATACGCTCTGACAATGCGCCTACTTCTGTTTTTGATAAGCTTACGGGTTCAAAACTCATAGTCGCACCTCTACATCTTGTTGTTTTAAATACTGTTTAAGTTCACCAATATTGATGACTTGTTTGTGAAATACCGAAGCCGCAAGTGCTCCATCCACGTTGGTCTTTTTATAAGCTTCAGCAAAGTGCTCCATTGCACCAGCGCCACCAGAGGCAATCAATGGCACATTACACACTTCACGCACCATGTTTAACTGATCGATATCATAGCCGTTACGAACGCCATCTTGGTTCATCATGTTTAACACAATCTCACCTGCGCCACGCTTCTGTACTTCCTGCACCCAATCTTTGGTTTCCCATTTGGTTGCTTTAGTACGCGCTTCATCGCCTGTAAATTGGTAAACCTGATATTTACCGGTTTCTTTGTCGAAGTATGAATCGATACCGACAACGATACACTGAACGCCAAACTTATCAGCAAGGTCAGTAATCAGCTGTGGATTAGCCAATGCCGGTGAGTTGATTGACACTTTATCCGCACCAAACTCAAGAATGCGCGCTGCATCTTCTGCTGATTTAATACCACCAGCGACACAGAAAGGGATATCGATCACTTCAGCTACGCGTTTCACCCAGCTTTTATCGACCACACGGCCATCACTTGATGCGGTGATGTCATAAAATACCAATTCATCGGCGCCCTCTTCTGCATAGCGTTGTGCTAGCGGAACGATGTCACCAATAATTTCGTGGTTACGGAACTGAACGCCCTTAACCACTTGTCCGTCACGGACATCCAAACAAGGGATTATTCGCTTTGCCAACATGCAAATGCCTCCTCTGCGGTAAACTTGCCATCAAGTAGCGCACGACCCACAATCACACCCGCAACACCGCTGCCTTTAAGCGCTTCGATATCAGCTAGGCTGCCAATGCCGCCCGATGATTGGAATTGCACTTGTGGGTACTGCTTACAAAGATCAACATAGAGCTCTACGTTTGATCCTTCTAGCGTGCCGTCACGTGAAATATCGGTACACAGCACGTGTTTAAGGCCAACCGTGAGGTAGTCTTCAATCAGCGCTTCAATAGTCACACCTGAATCTTCTTGCCAACCTGAAATCGCCACTTTACGTGTGCCGCTTTCATCAATGTTGATGTCTAGAGCCAGCACGATTTTTTCCGCGCCATACTTCTCCATCCAACCTTTCACCAACTCAGGTTGCTTAACGGCTGTAGAACCAACCACAACGCGCTGTGCGCCAGCTTCTAGCAGATCAACGACATCTTGTTCGTTACGCACGCCACCACCAATCTGGATGTTCGCAGGCGTGCTAGCAAGGAGCTTAGCAATCAAGTCTAACTGACGAGCCGTTGTGTCTTTTGCGCCCGTTAAGTCAACAAGGTGCAGCCAGCCAGCGCCAGCTTGGTGGTACAGATTAAACTGCTCTGCTGGGTCTACTTTGTATTCTGTTACTTGCCCGTAGTCTCCTTGGAATAAGCGAACTACTTGGCCTTCAATTAAATCTAACGCGGGAATAATCATTTACATTCCTTATATGGCAACGTTAGCCGCTGCCTAATCCTTATTACAATTCCAAGAAGTTCTGAATCAGCTTAGAGCCAGCTTTCGAAGATCGCTCTGGGTGGAACTGAACACCATAATAATTGCCACTTTGAACCGCCGCAGTGAACGGATTACCGTAATCACATTGTGCGATTGTGTAGTCGCCCACTGGCATTGCGAAGCTATGAACAAAGTAGAAGTATTCGCCTTCTTCAATGTCTTTAAATAGCGGGTGATTAGGCGTTGCTGTTACTGTGTTCCAACCCATGTGTGGTAATGGTAAGTCGCCCGTTTCAAGTAAACGAACTTCGCCATCACACAAACCTAGGCATTCAACTAACTCATCAGCCTTTTGACCTTTCTCTTGAGACAGTTTGCCTAACAGCTGCATACCTAAACAGATACCCAGCAGAGGCTTCTCAACTTGCTTGACAAGGGTAACAAGGTCACGCTCTTGCAGGTTCTTCATTGCCTCACTTGCTGTACCTACGCCGGGTAGGAATAGCTTGTCGGCAGCAAGAACAACTTCTGGTTCTTTTGAAATTTCAACTGCGTAGCCTAAACGCTCAATGGCAAATTTCACCGAAGAAACGTTGGCACAACCAGTATCAATAATGACAATTTTTTGATCTTTCATTGTTTTTCCTTGCTAACGTTAGCCTTACAGAACGCCTTTGCTGCTTGGTAACTCGTTACCTTCAACTTTGATTGCTTGGCGAAGAGTACGGCCAAACGCTTTGAACAGGCTCTCAATGATGTGGTGATCATTATTGCCATCAGAAGAAAGGTGTAGCGTGCAAGCCAATGTGTCAGTTAGAGAACGGAAGAAGTGAACCACCATCTCGGTTGAAAGATCACCCACTTGCTCACGGCTGAATTTAGCATCGAACTTCAGGTATGGGCGACCAGAAAGGTCTAACGCACACTGAGCCAAACACTCATCCATTGGTAGGCTGAAACCAAAACGGCCAATACCACGTTTGTCGCCTAGTGCATCTTTCAATGCTTGGCCTAAAGCAAGAGCGGTATCTTCTACCGTGTGGTGATCATCGATGTGCAGATCGCCTTTCACAGTCAGGTTCATTTGGAAACCACCGTGTGTCGCGATTTGATCAAGCATGTGGTCGAAGAAACCCATGCCGGTATCGATCTTGTTGCCACCGGTTTCATCAAGGTTTACTGCAACCTTGATATCTGTTTCTTTAGTGGTACGAACTACTTCAGCAATACGCGCATTAACCGTCAGATCTTTAACGATTTGTGGCCAGTTAAGCGTGCCTTCAGTTTCCGCATCCGGGCTATATTGAATACCGCGGATTGCCATGTTCTCTGCCAGTTGAAGATCCGTCATTCGGTCGCCAATCACAACAGAGTGTTGGAAATCGACTTTACCGCCTTGTAGGTACTCTTTAACCATACCCAGTTTAGGCTTACGGCAAGAGCAGTTGTCTTCGTCAAAGTGAGGGCAAATAAGCACGTCGTCAAACTTAACGCCTTGAGATTCGAAGAACTCCATCATCATATTGTGTGGTGCATCGAAATCTTCTTGTGGGTAGCTATCGGTACCTAGACCATCTTGGTTAGTCACCATCACTAGACGGTAACCAGCGTCTTGCAGTGCAAGTAGGCTAGGAATTACTCGCGGTTCGAATTTTAGCTTGTCTAAACGATCTACTTGAAAGTCAACTGGCGGCTCTACAATTAAGGTGCCGTCACGGTCTATAAAAAGTATTTTCTGTTGTTTACTCACTTGAACTTCCTTTTAATTTTAAATCTGGTGGCCTAGCTAAAATCAAACGCTAACCCAAAATATTGGTTTCACTTGCCAGCCCAATTAATCAACTCAAACTGGCAAATGTTATTACTGGTAAGCCTTTCATTACTGATAAAAGTTACGAATGAATCCAAGTGTCTTTTCGCACTCTTCGCGGTTACCAATACTAATACGAACACAGTCTTCAATAGGTGAATTACGCAAAATAATGCCCGTATCCCAAGCCGCTTTAAATAACTCATCGCCGTTCGGGAATTTCACCAGTAAGTAGTTACCCCAGCCATCAAAAACCGTCACTTGAGGCATACCTAATAGACCCGCCTGCAAATACGCTCGGTTAGCACTTAAATCCAGAACTTGGAACTTAGCTCGCGCGAGTCCTTGCTCTGAGAGAGCTTGAACGGCAATGTCAGCAACAGGGATTGGCACAGGATAAGGAGCGATCACTTTCAACAGTACATCGATAAGCTCTTTATTCGCTAGCGTAAAGCCACAACGTAAGCCCGCCAAAGCAAAGGCCTTCGACAAGGTGCGCAGAATCGCTAGGTTTGGATATTGCTCAAGCAAATCAACGGTTGACGCTTCTGGACAAAAATCGATATACGCTTCATCCATCACCACAATCGCTTTGTCTTGTGTCATTTCAAGCAACTTGATGATGTCTTTGCGATCAACCAAATTACCGGTTGGGTTATTTGGGCTACAAACAAACACCACTTTTACGTTGTCGAGCTTAGCTTCGATAGCTGGAAGATCCAATTGCCATTCAGAAGTCAGAGGCACAACCTTACGCTCAACACCAATCGTCTCTGCACTGATTGCGTACATACCGTAAGTGGGTGGGCAGTAAAGAATAGCGTCTTCGTTCGGCTCACAGAAAGCACGAATCAGTAATTCAATACCTTCGTCAGCACCACGCGTTGTCAGAGTTTGCTCTGATTTCACGCCTGCGTATTGAGCGTAAGCATCAATCAGCTCTTTTGGCTGACATTCGCTGTAACGGTTAAGACGAGACAAGTTCAGGTTGTACTCGTTATCAAACGGAGATTCGTTGGCGTTTAGCCATACATCACCAGTACCGCCTATGCGTCTTGCAGACAAGTAAGGTGTTAGAGCCTGAACTTGTTTTCTTGCTAACTTTTCCATGCCCTACCCTTATTTCGCTTTATTTAACTTTTCAACTCGGATAGTCACAGCGCGTTTGTGTGCATCCAAACCTTCGGCTTCCGCCATTGTTACTACTGTTGGCGCTAGGCCTTTCAACCCATCGGCTGTTAGCTCCTGCACCGTCATTCGCTTAGAGAAATCAGCCAAACCTAGGCTTGAATACGTCTTGGTATAACCGTAAGTCGGAAGAACGTGGTTTGTGCCGGATGCGTAGTCACCTGCAGATTCTGGAGACCAGTCACCAAGGAAAATTGAGCCTGCATTATCTAGCAATGGCAGCAATTCACGTGGGTTCTTGGTTTGAACGATCAAGTGCTCAGGACCGTAGAAATTCGAAATCGCAATCGCTTGAGTGATCGATTCAGCAATGATGATTAAGCTTGAAGCCAATGCTTGCTGAGCGATGTTCGCACGAGACAGTTCTTTCAGTTGCTTTTGAACCGCTTCTGTTACTTGGTCTGCAACCACTGGAGATGGAGTTACCAATACTACTTGAGAGTCAGGCCCGTGTTCCGCTTGGCTCAACAAATCCGCTGCAATGAAGTCTGCATCAGCCGTTTCATCAGCAATCACTAACACTTCAGATGGGCCAGCTGGCATATCAACAGCTGCTCCGCGGAAGTCATTACTCACTTGGCGCTTTGCTTCCGTAACGTAGGCATTACCTGGGCCGAAGATCTTATCGACTTTAGCCACACTCTCGGTACCGTAAGCCATTGCTGCAACCGCTTGACCACCACCAACGTTGTAAACTTCGTCGATCTTACAAAGCTTAGCGACATACAAGATTTCATCAGCGATTGGCGGAGGTGAACAAAGCACAACCTTACGGCAACCTGCGATTTGAGCAGGAACACCTAACATAAGAACCGTTGACGGTAGTGGCGCACTGCCACCGGGAATATAAAGGCCAACAGTATTAATCGCGCGCGTCACTTGCTCACACACAACACCAGGCTGTGTCTCAACCTTAATTGGCTGCGGCTTTTGAGCTTCGTGAAACTTAGCAATGTTGCTATAAGCTTGCTCTAACGCTTGCTTCATCTCTGGTGTTAGACGAGCACACGCCTCTTCAATCTCACCCGAACTGACTCGGATAGATTCTGGAGTTACACCATCAAACTTTGCAGTCAGCTTTTTAAGCGCGGCATCGCCTTCATTTCGTACTTTTGCAATAACATCAGAAACAGTCGCTGTGATGTTTGCACCTTCAGTAATAGCTGGACGCTCTAATACCGAGTCTTGCTGTGATTCACTTAAAGATTGCCAAACAACGGTTCTCATCGTCACTACCCCATCATTTTTTCGATTGGTAATACTAGAATCGAGCTTGCACCCAACTCTTTCAGCTGTTCCATTGTTTCCCAGAACAAGTTCTCTGTACTTACTAGGTGCACGGCAACTTTGTCTTTGTCTGTAGATAGAGGAAGAACCGTTGGATCTTCAGCACCAGGCAGTAGTGCTTTGATTTGCTCTAGTTGAGAGGTTGGCGCGTGAAGCATGATGTACTTCGACTCTTTCGCTTGTTGAACACCCTGCATACGAGTCAGTAGTTTTTCAATCAGTGCGGTCTTGTCTGCGTCGAAGTCGCCAACACGTTGAATCAGTGTTGCTTTCGATTGGAAGATAGCTTCTGCTTCTTTTAGGCCGTTCGCTTCAAGCGTTGCACCTGTAGAAACTAAATCAGCGATAGCGTCTGCAAGGCCAGCGCGAGGCGCGACTTCAACCGAACCTGTTAGCATACAAGTGCTGAACTCAACACCCTGCTCGTCCATGTAGGCTTTAAGTAGTTGTGGGTAGGTTGTCGCAATACGTTTGCCCGCTAAGTCTTGTGGGCCGTTGTATTCTTCGTCTTTATTAATAGCGATTGAAAGGCGGCAACCACCGAAGTCTAAACGACGTAGTGTGCGGAACTCTGAAGGCTCTTTAAGAGCAACACGATCTAGACGAACTTCTTCTAGTTCATTTTCACCGATGAAACCAAGGTCAACTACACCATCCATGATAAGACCTGGGATGTCGTCATCACGAACGAGTAACAAGTCGATTGGCATATTTAGTGAGTGAACCACTAGGCGCTCACCCATGATATTAAATTTAACACCACATTTTTTAAGTAGGTCTTGGCACTCTTTACTTAAGCGACCTTTCTTTTGAATTGCGATTCTTAGGCGTTGTGTCTGCATTGCTGTATCCCTGTGCAAATATTTGAATTTATTGATTATTTAAAAGCGCTAAAACTAAAAAACCCTCGGGGACTTTGTCATCCCGAGGGTTTAAATCTAAATTCTTTTGACTTAACCTCCGGGAGTAATCTTGCTCCCGGGTATACGTAAATCTCCCCGAAAGACTAGATAGGGTGATGATGGTGATGAATGTTCATTATTAATTTACGCATACTTATCAGCTCTTAGGTTGTTTGCTGTCTTGTCTCCACACTAACTAAGCTGACATCCTTTTTCAACCATTTATTCGAACTTTTTTCACGAAACTTAAAATTAAATTAACAGGCACAAAAAAGGGAGGCAAACGCCTCCCTGATAGTTTACTGATTAACTTTCAATTTTAGCTTTTGCACGTCGCCATTTTGCAGCGAGAGAAGTAAGCCAATGCAAAACATACAGCAACAAACGTTAGAGACGCTGCGCCAAATGCGATGCCAATTGAAGATGTCATACCTAGAGTGATGAAACCAATGCACGATACGAACGCTACAGACAACGCGTATGGAAGCTGAGTCGAGACGTGGTCGATGTGGTTACAACGAGCACCAGTAGAAGACAGAATCGTCGTATCTGAGATTGGAGAACAGTGGTCACCAAATACTGCACCCGCTAGAACCGCACTTAGCATTGGAAGAATCAGTGCGATATCCGATGCTGCAGCCATATCACCCGCGATTGGTAGCATGATACCGAACGTACCCCAAGATGTACCTGTAGAGAACGCCATAACGCCCGCTAGAAGGAACAACATAACCGGTAACCAGTGGTAATCAATGCTGCCTGTTACTAGAGACGATAGGTAAGAACCCGTTTTCATGTCGCCGATAACAGAACCGATAGTCCATGCAAACACAAGAATCAGAATCGCGCCAAACATAGAGCTAGCACCGATCCACATTGTTCTTGCGATATCAGTCATAGATAGCTTTTGCTTGAATACTGTCGCTAGTGCTACTAGTAAGCCAATAACACCACCGTAAACAAGAGACTTACCTACATCCGTGTTTTCAAATGCGCCTAGAAGGTTGAATGCTTGGCCATCAGCAGCCAGCGCTTGGCCGCCTGTGTAAAGCATTGCAGCCACTGTCGCTACAATTAGCGATACGATTGGCATAACAAGATCAGAAACTGAACCGTTTTCGCTCTCTTCGATATCTAACTCTTCGTTTAGATCGTGAGCTTGCTTTTGATCGTTGTCACCTTCAAAGCCACGGCCTTGAGATGCTTCGATCTCATGCTCACGCATCTTACCAACGTCTAGACCGAACCATGCTACTGCGAACACCATTAGTAGTGCGAATACAGCGTAGAAGTTCATTGGGATAAGACGAACGTAAGCACCCAGTGCAGAATACTCTGTCACACCGTGTGTCACTAAGATGCCACCAATGATCGTGATGATGTAAGCACCCCAGCTAGAAGCAGGCATGATCACACACATAGGAGCAGCAGTTGAATCTAGGATATAAGCAAGCTTAGCGCGAGATACATAGAAGCGGTCTGTTACAGGACGAGAGATAGCACCAACCGCTAGGCTGTTAAAGTAGTCATCAACAAAGATGAATACACCTAAGAAAGCAGCAAGTAGTTTTGAACCACGTTTGCTCTTAACGCGAGACTGTGCCCACTCCGCGAATGCGCGAGTACCGCCAGACAGTGTTAATAATGCCGTTGTCATTCCAAGAATAATTAGGAATGCAATGATGCTCATGTTCCAAGTGTTGATGCCACCATCTTCGATGAAAACACCAGATGCTTTAGTAAACACGTAGCTAGCTGCGTTACCTACTGAGTAATCAGCAAGTAGAATCGCACCCATGATGATACCTACACCCAAAGAAACCAATACACGGCGGGTAACAATAGCAAGGCTCAAAGCCACAAGGGGCGGAAGCAAAGATAAAGGTGATGTTGCAAAATCTATTAAATTCATGATCTTCAAAAACCAGTTTTTTATTTGGCTAGAGATCTACTGCAGACAAACTTGATACGGCTGACCAAGCTCATGTTGAACTAAGCGAAAGGGAAGTGAACACTTCACCCAACCCTACAGTAGCGCTCCATAGTTTAAAATTAAGACTATGGCAGTGTTGTACCTATTGAGCACAACCCCAGCAAATTGCTTAGATATACAATTTACTTCGGCAATTACACCTTTCATTCCCGTTCATTGGCATCACCCCAACGGAAGTTACTTTTTATAATTGCACCTCTACGTGCGATAACATTATTAACCGTGTAAACCTGAGTTTAACAACAAATTAACCAACACCTCGCATCAGGTAGCCGCAATTGTACTCATCAAGAGCAACAATGCAACATATCATTCCGAGAAAAATAGCTTTTTGTTAATGAACTAATCAATAGAAGAATAGTCTACATAAGTTGACTACTCCACCTGTCACATATCATTTTTTAAGATATTCTTAATAATTATTATAAATTCAATAGAAATACTGCTCTGAATTTTCAACTATTCATCTCACTTTTATATTTAAATATGTAATAGAAGAAATACTATTTGTTTTATTCCTAGGCTCTGTTTATTATTAGGAAGATTATTTAGTTTACCTTGATGGAAAATATCATGTCTGAATTAACAAAAACTCTATTAAATATCCGCAGCCTTCGTGCGTTCTCACGTGAATTAACTCTTGAGCAACTTGAAGAAGCGCTAGACAAGCTGACTATTGTTGTACAAGAGCGTCAAGAGTCTGAAGCTGAAGAGCGTGCTGCTAAAGCAGAGCAAGAAGCTAAGCTTTCTGCTATTGCTGAACAAATTGCAAAAGACGGAATTGATGTTGCCGATCTTATTGCTGCACTTTCTGGTGAAGCAAAATCTAAAACAACAAAAGCTAAACGCGCTCCTCGCCCAGCGAAATACAAATACGTAGACGCAAACGGCGACGAGAAGACTTGGACAGGTCAAGGCCGTACGCCTTCAGCTATCCAAGAACAGCTAGATGCTGGTAAATCTCTAGAAGAGTTTGCTATCTAAACATTTAGTTTACTTAGTGAGTAATCAATTACACGCTAAGCGATAGAATTAATATTTAAGTCGACCAAAGTATTATTTACGACTTCAATATATTCAGAAACAAAAAAGGCTCCTTTCGGAGCCTTTTTTATATTTGTACTATCAGTATTAGAAACCAACTGATACTGATAGTACTACTGATTAAAGAAAGTAACTTATCTTTCCCAGTACGCTTCTTCTAGGCTATCTTCTCTTTCAGGAAGGCCACGAGATAAACGTGGAGAGTGTTGAACCAACACTTCATAGCTAGCACGGTTAGAATATTTACAAACTTGTGAGAACGAAGAGTACGTCAAGAATGAATGTTGGTGTTTACTTGAGTTTGGCACGTTTTCTTTGTGGTACTTATTAGCAGCCATATCATGTAATAAAGCTGATAACGCAGCATCACCTGCACCATTGGTATTTTTGATCTTTTCTGGTCCACCCATGTATGGCGCAATGTGCGAATACACTTTAGTTGGGTTTTCACATAAATCTTTATGCGCAGGACGGCTAAATTCAAAACGGTTGAATTCCGCAATTGAACCTGGAAGTAAAGGCAGTGACGTTTCACGCTTAGCTGCATCTTCTGTATAACCAGCCATAAATAGGCCAACAGGTCCCGCAGTACATAGAACAAGGTCTACCCAGTCTAGCGCTTTATCTGATGCAGCCAGTGGATCGCTTTCACCCGTTAACGCTTCAGCTTCGTCTTCATTCATTGCAACAACCGTTACGTGTTGCTCAAGGAAATCTTTCCAGAATTCTGGATCATCTTGAATAACGAACTTAGTACCTAGTGTAAGAACGACTGGCACATCGTATTTCTTCGCGTATTCGATCGCTTTCATTGTTGCTTCAGGCATCGGGTCGCCTGGCTTACAGCGAACTAAATAAGCCGTTAAAACTAAAGCAGAAGCACTTTTGAAGATTTTTTCAGGAATGCTTTCTGGTTTTAATTGGTTCATTTGTCCTTCGCTAATTGCGAAAGTACGTTCACCGTCTTCTGTAATTAATGCAAAGCAGCGACCAATTGCGCCATCTACCCCTTGTAAATGGTTCAGATCCATTCTGCTTGATGTATTACATAAATAGCGATAACCGTAACTACCAATCTTAATATCTTGGCTCATTACACCTAACAGTGTAGAACGGTCATCCGCTAGCACTGAATAGTTGTGTAATGTGTTACCAATTGTGCCACCAGCGTATTCATTGGTAATCAGGCACTGCTCTTTTAATTCTTGATACAAAGATTCAGCGGCTGCGTCGCCAATAACCAGTGAATGTCCCTTGCTCAAACCATACTTCTCAATAAGTTCAGAACTCACCTTTGCTTCAATATCCACCAATGTTTGGTCAATACCGATAATATGAGTGCGTGACATTCTTTTACTGCTTTGAGCTTGGCTCACTAGAGGATCACGAGCGTGAACCGGAAAGTAGTGCTTTGATTTACGTTGTCCAGGGAATTTCATAGGGCTAGTCTAAGTCAAGGGGAAATAGGTGGCGGATTCTACCGCGCTATATTTAACGCGGCAATCTTTCAAACTATAGCAAACGTTTGCTGAAGGTTTTTTTTATTCGCCTTCCATAAAGCTTAAATCAGGCAGCATGCCCAAATGCTCTGCGTACCGTTTTTGATTAAACTCCGCGCCGTTTTTCATAACGTCAAATACTTCAATTGCCAGTGCACATGCCATAGCCGCAATTGCTTCTTCACGTGGAGTGCCTGTCATCATTAAACGCATCAACGTCTCTTTCACTTTCACTGGTTCGCCATCTTCAAGCTGGTTCTCGATGATCTCAATCAGCTCTTCTTCTTGCATAAATTCATTTTGTTCAGACATTTTTTTATCTCAGGTCTTGGATTTCGAGCGACTATGCCACATATACTTCTGACATCCTAGCGACTCACCTCGCTCTCATGCGATTCTCTAACAAAGTCAGCGCACTATTTGTGCAAATGAAACTGTGATTCCGGTCTCGGATCTGTCACGGCGTTTCTCTTTCTGTTAGAATCTGCGACCAAGTAATAGTAACGGTGTTTAGACATGTCAGATATCAGCTCTGGAAACAGCGAAAAGAAAGTAATTGTCGGTATGTCCGGCGGTGTAGATTCGTCAGTATCGGCGTATCTTCTTCAGCAACAAGGCTATCAGGTAGAAGGCCTTTTCATGAAAAACTGGGAAGAAGACGATAACGAAGAATACTGCACGGCAGCTGAAGATCTTGCTGATGCTCAAGCGGTATGTGACAAACTAGGTATCCACCTTCACACTATCAACTTTGCTGCAGAATACTGGGACAACGTATTCGAATACTTCCTTGAAGAGTACAAAGCAGGTCGTACACCTAACCCAGATATTCTTTGTAACAAAGAAATCAAATTTAAAGCATTCTTAGAGTTTGCGGATGAAGTGCTAGACGCAGACTACATTGCGATGGGTCACTACGTTCGTCGTACTTTCCCAACTCAAGAAGAGCTTGATGCTGGCGTAAAACCAGAAATGCTACGCGGTCTAGACAGCAACAAAGACCAAAGTTATTTCCTATACACGCTAAGCTCAGATCAAGTGGCACGCAGCCTATTCCCTGTCGGTGAATTAGAGAAGCCAGAAGTGCGACGTATTGCTGAAGAGCAAGACTTGATCACAGCTAAGAAGAAAGATTCAACAGGCATCTGCTTTATCGGTGAGCGCAAGTTCACTGAGTTCCTAGGCAAATACCTACCAGCACAACCGGGTAACATCGAAACACCTGAAGGCCAAGTGATTGGTCAACACCAAGGTTTGATGTACCACACGCTAGGTCAGCGTAAAGGCCTTCATATTGGCGGCACTAAAGGTGGTGGCGGTAACGAAGAACCATGGTTTGTTGGTGAAAAAGACCTTAAGCGTAATGTACTTATCGCAGTACAAGGTAAAGACCACCCTCTTCTGAAATCAGAAGGCTTGATCGCATCTCAACTTCATTGGGTAAATCGCACACCAATTACTGAAGTTATGACATGCACGGTAAAAACACGTTACCGTCAAACAGATATTCCTTGTACAATCATCCCAATTGATGATGAGAACATTAAGGTTATTTTTGATGAGCCACAAATCGCAGTGACCCCAGGTCAATCTGCAGTGTTCTACCAAGGCGAAGTATGTCTTGGTGGTGGTATCATCGAAAAGCGCATCTAATCAATCAAACGACAAACGATAGAAGACAACTAGGAGTTACTACGTGGCTAATACACTTTATGACCGTACTATTGCTTTCGCCGGAATTTGCCAAGCTGTGGCTTTGGTTCAACAAGTAGCGAAAGACGGCCATTGTGATAAAGATGCCTTTGAAGCTTCACTCAGTGCCATTTTAAATACCAACCCATCGAATACCGTGGGCGTATTTGGACGTGAAGCGAACCTAAAGCTTGGCCTTGAGTGCTTAGTAAAAGGTATCGATAGTACTCCAGCAGGTAGCGATATCACGCGTTACATCATCAGCTTGATGGCGCTTGAGCGTAAGCTGTCTTCTCGCAACGACTCTATGTCTCAGCTTGGTGACCGCATTCAAACTGCAGAGCGCCAAACTGAACACTTTGATCTGTTTGACGAGCAAATGATCAGCAACCTTGCAAGTATCTACCTTGATGTCGTCAGCCCTATCGGCCCTCGCATTCAGGTTTCTGGTACTCCGTCTGTACTTCAGCAGACATCGAGCCAACATAAGGTTCGCGCACTGCTTCTATCAGGGATTCGAAGCGCTGTGTTATGGCGTCAAGTTGGCGGTAAACGTCGCCACCTTATCTTCGGTCGTAAGAAGATGATCGAGCAGGCTCAAATCCTACTAGCTCGAATGTAGTTTATTAGCTCGCGCCTCGTCGCGAGCTTGTTTTTTGTATCAACACAACTCTCACGCAAACGATTGCGCAATGTGCGTGACAATTGAGATTGTTACTGGTATAAACCTCTCAAAATTTAGAAAACTCAATTCAGGAGAACACCATGGAACTGTCAGCATTGACTGCTGTTTCACCAGTAGACGGCCGTTACGGAAGTAAGACTATTGCATTACGCAGCATCTTTAGTGAGTTTGGACTACTAAAGTACCGCTCTATCGTTGAAATTCGTTGGTTACAAAAGCTTGCAGCAACTAATGCAATCAAAGAAGTACCAGCGTTCAGTGCAGAAGCTAACCAGTTTCTTGATGAACTAGCCGCTAACTTCAGCGAAGAAGATGCTCTACGTATCAAAGAGATCGAGCGCACGACTAACCACGACGTTAAAGCGGTTGAGTACTTCTTGAAAGAGAAAGTTGCTGGCGTTCCTGAACTTCACGCTGTAAACGAATTTATTCACTTTGCATGTACTTCTGAAGACATCAACAACACCTCTCACGCGCTTATGCTTAAAGAAGCTCGTGACACAGTGATTCTTCCAGAAATCCGTAACGTAATTGATGCTATCAAAGCACTTGCGAACGAGTACCGTGATATTCCATTACTGTCTCGTACACACGGTCAGCCAGCTTCTCCTTCTACTATGGGTAAAGAGATGGCTAACGTTGCGTACCGTATGGAACGTCAATACAAGCAAATCGAAAACGTTGAGATCCTAGCGAAAATCAACGGTGCTGTAGGTAACTACAACGCACACCTTTCTGCATACCCAGAAGTTGAATGGCACCAGTTTAGCGAAGAGTTCATCACTGAATCTCTTGGCGTAACTTGGAACCCGTACACAACTCAAATCGAACCTCACGATTACATCGCTGAGCTATTCGACGCTGTTGCTCGTTTCAACACGATCCTTCTAGACTTCGACCGTGACGTTTGGGGCTACATCGCTCTTGGTCACTTCAAGCAGAAGACTATTGCTGGCGAAATCGGTTCTTCTACAATGCCGCATAAAGTTAACCCAATTGACTTCGAAAACTCTGAAGGCAACCTTGGTCTAGCTAACGCAGTATTTAGCCACCTTGCACAAAAACTTCCAGTTTCTCGCTGGCAACGTGACCTAACTGACTCTACGGTTCTTCGTAACCTAGGTGTTGGTGTTGGCTACGCAATCATTGCATACACTTCAACTCTGAAAGGTATTAGCAAGCTAGAAGTTAACCGTGAAGCGCTACTTGCTGAACTGGACAAGAACTGGGAAGTACTGGCTGAACCAGTACAAACAGTAATGCGTCGTTACGGTATCGAGAAGCCATACGAGAAGCTAAAAGAGCTAACTCGTGGTAAGCGTGTAGATGGCGAGGGCATGCGTGCATTCATCGACGGTCTTGAAATCCCTGCAGACGAGAAAGTTCGCCTGAAAGAGATGACACCAGCGAACTACATTGGTCAAGCAATCGAGCTGACTGACAAACTGTAAGATTCGAACAAACGAATAAACAAAGGCTTCCCATGTGGAAGCCTTTTTGTTGCGTAGAACAAATATCTCGAACAGCAGTGCCCTAAGTAAAGCAACAGCCGTCAATCAAACCTGGCATATCCAACTAGCCTCTCCCATTCAAGTACTGTAAGTCGTATTAAACAAACACCCGTTCCTTTTCTTAAGCAGCAAGTACAAAAAAGGCCTCCCGAAGGAAGCCTTTAGAATACATATTACCGCTTAACAAAAGCAGCTTGTGTTAGAAATTACATGTTACGTAGAGACGCAATACGTTTATCTAGCGGTGGGTGGCTCATTAGAAGCTCTGTTAGAGACTTCTTACCGTTGATACCAAATGCCATCATAGAACCTTCTAGTTGTGGCTCATGGCTCACCTTTAGGCGCTCTAGCGCTGCAATCATCTTCTCTTTACCTACTAGGTTCGCTGCACCTGCATCGGCATGGAATTCACGATGACGGCTGTACCACATCGTAATGAAGCTTGCTAAGAAACCAAATACCAATTCCAACACCATAGACACACCGAAGTACACCATCATGTTGCTGCCACCCTCTTCTTCGTTGTCATTCGACGCAACAACGTTGGCGATGAAACGAGATAGGAAGATAACGAACGTGTTCACTACACCTTGCATTAACGTCATGGTCACCATATCACCGTTCGCGATGTGGCTCACTTCATGCGCTAATACTGCTTCAGCTTCATCACGCGTCATGTTGTGCAGCAGGCCTGTTGATACTGCTACCAATGAATCGTCACGCTTAGCACCTGTCGCGAATGCGTTGATGTCTGGCGAGTCGTAGATCGCCACTGTTGGCATACCAATACCAACTTGTTGAGATTGACGGCTTACCGTCTCCATCAACCAATGTTCTGTTTCGTTACGTGGGCTTTCAATGACCATGCCGCCTACCGAGCGTAGCGCCATTTTCTTCGACATCATTAATGAAATGAATGAGCCGCCAAAACCAAATACCGCAGCCATCACCAATAAACCTGAGAGGCTACCGGGTTGCATACCTGTAACTGCGTATACAACATTAAGAACAACACTTAGTACCAATACAACCGCTAGGTTAGTTGCAAGGAACAACATTACTCGCTTCATTACTTATCTCCGCATGAAAGCTGTTTTTATAAAACTTATTGTTATAGACAAGGCAGACAGCAATAGATTCCAACCTTGAAGACTTATACTTACTTATACATATAGTCTTAGATTAAGAAAACAAGGTTAAGCATTAAATTGCAACATTTGATTACGAGACCGTATCCGAATTAAATCCACTCTATTAGACCTAAGTCGTATGGTGTCGATATAACAATCCGTTTACAGTGACTTCAGATGATTTATTGGCTAGTCCATGTACAAAAAGGAAAGGATCATGGTTGAAGGTACTAACACTCAAATGGCTATCGATTTACTGTGCTGTCACCTAGGGATTACTGAAGAAGAAGCGAAAAAGCAGGTTGGAATCCTAACACCGCAAACGGCACAGACAAAAATCACAGAAACTCAGCAAGCTTTAATGGGACTGACTAAAGAACATTAGTTCTAAGCTTGTTTATTAAAAGACCGGTTGTTTATCAACTCAAGGTCTAAAGGCTTAAAATAGCAAAAGGGCTGCAATCGCAGCCCTTTTCTTATTTAGTACATAACGTGGTAATTAAAGCGCAAGCAAAGGCTGCACATCAATGTACTTACCAATGTTTTTAGACTTCGCTTTTGGGACGTAAGGGATTTCACCTAACTTAGGTGCACCTAACTTATCTTCAAGCATCGCAATAATATCTGCGTAGTGCTCAGTACCTGGATTGATACGGTTTGCGACCCAACCTACTAGGTTTAGGCCATCAGCACGAATCGCTTCTGCCGTTAATAGAGCGTGGCTCAAACAACCAAGTTTAATACCCACAGTCAGTACCACTGGCAGTTGCTCTTTTTTAACCCAGCTAGAAAGATATTCATCGTCTGAAACCGGGACTCGCCAACCACCAGCACCTTCAACTAACACGATGTCAGAGTTTTTCTTATGCTCTTCTAGCTTCGCTGATAATACCGCCTCATCAATTACAACACCATCATGCTTAGCAGCGATGTGAGGCGATGATGGTAGCAACAACGCGTATGGATTGACGTCTTCGTAAGCAATATCTTGCGTCGCCGCTTCTTGAAGATGCAGTGCATCACTATTACGTAGTCCTTCAGGGGATTTTTCACTCCCTGCAGCAACTGGCTTGTAACCAATTGTTGATAAATCTTGTGCGGCCAAAGCTTGAAGAATCGCTTTTGAAACCACAGTTTTTCCCACTTCGGTATCCGTACCTGCAATGAATAATGCATCAATCATAATTGAATAACCCCTAAACAAACTTGATATGTTGCTGGTAAGAAACCTTGATGGTTCTTAAACTCTCGATATTCCCGATCAACAAGCTGCAACATGCGACGACTTGTTAAACCTTGTGAGCGACCACTTACGTGATTAGCGCCGATACCTTTAAGGTCGCGCATCAGTTCAAACGCAGTGTCGTACCAAACGGTGATGGTGGGCAAGTCTAGTTGATGAACGGTACAGCTAGATTGCGCTAACGCAATTTTTACCTTATTGATTGTAATAAAATGGTTAACGTGTTGATGTGCGTCAATTTTGGACCACGACTTTTTCAGTTCAAACAGCGACCCATCAAGCAAAGTTGAGAAAATAACACGCCCACCAGCCGCTGTAACACGCTTCATCTCTCTCAAAGGCGACGACAAATCGTCACACCATTGCAACGCAAGGCTAGAGAAAACGATGTCAAAGCACCCATCTTCAAACGGCAATTGTTCGGCATCGGCTTGTTGATATAAAGATACAGATGCACCACACCGCTTCTCTGCTGTTGCTAGCATTCCAACAGAAAGATCAGCGCAAACCACTTCGGCGCCTCGTTTTACAAGTTGCTCGGAGAAATAGCCAGTACCACAACCTAGATCCAGCACCTTAAAGCCTGACAGATCGCTGGGTAATTTATCCAGTAATCGGTGGCCAACATCGCGTTGAAATTCAGCGTGTTTGTCATAGGTTGTTGCCGCTTTGCCGAAAGCTTCGGCAATCGCATTCTTATCTTGGCCTACGTAATTATGCACGACTGCTTCTTGTGACATTTACTGAGCCTCATTATTTATTTCGATGTGAGTTTCACTATTCGATTCAAAGCTTGATTCAAGATTTGTTTCCACTGCTTGACGTAACGAACGGGTTAACTGAAGAATCTGCTTCTGACTATGGTTGGCCGTTAAGGTAATGCGCAAACGAGCTGTCCCAGTAGCCACGGTTGGTGGCCTTATCGCCGTTACCCAAACTTGTTTATGCTTCAACTCTTCTGCAATAGAAAGCGCTGCTTGGGCTTCGCCAATCACAAACGGCTTAATCGGAGTCTGAGTATCAATGAAACCTTTCACGCCACTCATCTGCTCAGCATAAAGAGCACCCAACTCCATGAGCTTCTGTCGCCGCCACTCTTGCGTCTGAATCATCTGACACGCATGAGACAAAGCCACCGCTTGTGAAGGTGGCATCGCCGTCGAGTACACATGATGACGAGCAAACTGAGTTAAGTAATCACCCACTTCTGACGAACAAAGAATCGCAGCACCAGAAACGCCAAATGCTTTGCCAAAGGTCACCACCAAAATATCGGGGGAGATTTGTGCTGCACTGCAACTCCCAGCTCCTTTATCACCTAATACGCCGATACCATGGGCATCATCAACCGCCAACCAACTGTCGTATTGATGAGTCAGGTTAGATATCTGGCTGAGAGGCGCTTGATCGCCGTCCATGCTGAATACGCCCTCAGTGACGACCAAGGATTGTAGAGATCGGCTTAATAGAGACTCTAGATGCTGCGTGTCGTTGTGTTTAAAGCGTTTCATGGTTGCATGAGAAAGCATCCCCGCTTCCATCAAAGAGGCGTGATTAAGCTTGTCTTGCAGCAGAGAGTCGTCTTTTTCGAGCAGAGAAAACAACAAGGCTTGGTTCGCACTGAAACCAGAACTAAAGAGAATCGCACGTTCAAAGCCCAACCATTCACACAGCTGAGCTTCTAAATTTCTATGAGCAGGACTAAAACCCGTGACCAATGGCGATGCCGCACTGCCAGCACCATAAAGGGAAAGCCCCGCTTGCCACGCCTCTACCAATTCAGGGTCGTTCGCCAAGCCTAGGTAATCATTACTCGAAAAATTAATAAAGCGAGAACCTTCGCAATTAAGCAAAGGACCATTACTGTTTTCGAGCACTTTAAGTTGACGAGTTAGCCCCTGCTCACGGCGTTGAACAAGGGCATCTTTGATACGGGATTTAAACAGTGGCATCGTAGAACATGTCATCTTTCGTTGGACGAGCAGCAACGCGCTCCACTACTTGATCTAACAGTTCGTTTTCTTGAATTTCATCAGGCTTCTGAGCCACTTGTTGGCTGTTGATGCCTAACTTCTTAAACAGCTGCATGTCCGTGTCTTCATCTGGGTTTGGCGTAGTCAGTAGCTTACAACCGTAGAAGATAGAGTTCGCGCCAGCCATGAAGCACATCGCCTGCATCTGTTCATTCATATTCTCGCGACCTGCAGATAGACGAACCGCTGACATTGGCATCATGATACGAGCAATCGCAATCAACTTAATGAAGTCAAAAGATTCAACATCATCGACGTTTTCCATCGGTGTGCCTTTCACTTTCACGAGCATGTTGATTGGCACACTCTCAGGGTGTACCGGAAGGTTCGCTAGCTCTACCAGCAGGCCTGCACGGTCATTGGTACTTTCGCCCATACCAATAATGCCACCAGAACAGATCTTCATACCGGCATCACGTACGTGAGATAGCGTATCTAAACGATCTTGGTAAGTACGAGTGGTGATGATGCTGCCGTAAAATTCTGGAGACGTATCAAGGTTATGGTTGTAGTAGTCCAAACCTGCGTCGGCTAGCTCGCCTGCTTGATCCGGCGTTAACATGCCCAATGTCATACAGGTTTCTAGACCCATGCCTTTCACACCTTTGATCATATCAGTTAGGTGAGGCATATCGCGCTCTTTCGGGTTTTTCCATGCCGCGCCCATACAGAAGCGAGTTGAGCCCGCATTCTTGGCTTTTTGCGCCGCATCCAAAACACGCTCAACTTCCATTAAGCGTTCTTTGTCGACATCCGTTCGGTAGTGAGCACTTTGAGGGCAATACTTACAATCTTCAGGACAAGCACCTGTCTTTATCGATAAAAGCGTACTCACCTGCACGTGGTTGTGCTCTTGGTACTGTCTATGAACCACTTGAGCTTCAAACATTAAATCCATAAACGGTTTTTCAAGCAGTGCTGTTACTTCAGCAACTGTCCAGTCATGACGAACTTCCACGTGTCGATCCTTTTTTATTATTTGATGTTTCATCTCTATCAATAGAGATTGCATTTATGCTTGGCTAGTCTACCGACAAGCTTTAGACTGTCAACACATTGATAATATCAAAAGTTTACATCTGGTTATTTTTTAATTACACCAAGAATGGAAGTTACTATGGATCTCGCCTTTGATCGCCAGCATATCTGGCATCCCTACACATCAACGTTAACACCTCTGACCTGCTACCCAGTCACCAACGCAGACGGTGTTTACCTAGAATTAGAAGGCGGAAAACGAATTATTGATGGTATGTCATCTTGGTGGTCAACCATCCACGGCTACAATCATCCAGAGCTAAACGCTGCAGCTCATAGTCAAATCGATAAGGTTTCACACGTTATGTTTGGTGGCATCACCCACCAGCCCGCTATCGATCTATGTAAGAAGCTTTTGAATCTCGCGCCAAGTAATCTTGAGCATGTATTTTTGGCCGATTCAGGTTCAGTTGCCGTAGAGGTTAGCCTCAAGATGGCATTGCAATATTGGCACGCTAAAGGACAACCTCGTTCAAAGTTCCTCACACTAAGAGATGGCTACCACGGTGATACCTTTGCGGCGATGTCAGTGACCGACCCTGACAATTCGATGCACAGCCTCTACAAAGGCTTTTTGCCGGAACATATTTTCGCTGATTCGCCAAAAACAGGCTTTTGGGATGAGTGGAACTCAAGTGACATCGATAGTTTTCGAGAAAAGCTGGCAGCACACCATCAAGAAGTCGCAGCGGTGATCTTAGAGCCTATCGTTCAAGGGGCTGGCGGCATGCGCATCTACCACCCTGAGTTCCTAAAACAAGTTCGCTTGCTGTGTGATGAATTCAACGTATTGCTGATCTTGGATGAGATTGCGACCGGATTTGGCCGCACAGGGAAACTGTTCGCTTGTGAGCATGCCGATGTTCAACCGGACATATTATGCGTAGGCAAAGCTTTAACTGGTGGCTATATGACATTGTCAGCGACGCTTGCGAGTAAGGAAGTTGCTGACACGGTATGTGGCGGTGAAGCAGGCTGCTTTATGCATGGGCCAACCTTTATGGGCAACCCATTGGCTTGCGCAGTCGGTGCGGCAAGTTTATCCATCATCGAGCAAGGCCATTGGAAAAATCAGACTCAACAGATTGAACAGCTCTTTTCTGAGTTGTTACCACCGTTGCGAGAACATGAACTGGTTAAAGACGTGCGTTGGTTAGGCGCTATTGGTGTCGTTGAAACTCACACACCCGTCGATATGGAAGCCATTCAAGCTCACTTTGTAGAGCAAGGCGTTTGGATCCGTCCGTTTGGTAAGCTAATTTATATGATGCCTCCGTTTATTATCAAACCACAACATATTGAGCAATTGGTCGCTGCTATCGACACTGCATTACAAAATACTCATTGCTTTAAATAAGGCGTTTATTGCTCTAAACAAGAGCGACGATTATTTCTATATATCTTCATTAATAAATCATTTAATTAAACTAAAAGGCCTTACATAAAAGTAAGGCCTTAACTGCTTGAAGGTAACCGTCAGTTTAACGTAATTGGCTATCTTTACTTGCTCGACGGTTAAACAATGAATGTCGATGTGCGTCATGCTCTAATATTGACTGACATTCTATACACAAACGAACGCCTTTGATCGCGCGTCGTCTTTGTTCCGGAATCTCATCACCACACTCATCACAATAACGCAAACCCTCACCACCTCGAAGGTTTCCTCTTACACGAGAGATCTCATCATCAATGGTATTTTGTATTTGCTGGCTGACACTATCGTCACCAGCCCATCCTACGGCCATAAGCCCTCCTCAGTATTTGAACGAGAAAATCTATACCTACCGCGGTAAGAGCATATTATAGCCACATTTAAGGATTGTAATAATTATCAAAATCAATAAAACACTATTACACATAGGTAACAAAAATTATTTATTTCTCGCCACTGCACTATTCTATAGGCAATAAAAAACCCAGCCTGTTGGCTGGGTTTTATAAGTAACCTAATGCTTAATCAATCTAATTAACCGATGTGCGTTACGCCGCCCATGTATGGTTGAAGTACTTCTGGGATAGCAATACGGCCATCTGCTTCTTGGTTGTTCTCAAGGATAGCAACCATAGTACGACCAACAGCAAGACCAGAACCGTTTAGTGTGTGTACAAGTTCAGGTTTTTTCTCGCCTTTACGACGGAAACGAGCTTGCATACGACGCGCTTGGAAATCCCACATGTTTGAACAAGAAGAAATCTCACGGTAAGTCTCTTGTGCTGGAACCCATACTTCTAAGTCGTAAGTTTTCGCAGAACCGAAGCCCATGTCACCTGTACATAGAATCACTTTACGGTAAGGAAGCTCTAGAAGTTGAAGTACTTTCTCAGCGTGGCCAGTTAGCTCTTCAAGCGCTGCCATTGAGTCTTCTGGCTTAGTGATTTGTACTAATTCAACTTTATCGAATTGGTGCATACGGATAAGACCACGAGTGTCACGACCGTAAGAACCCGCTTCAGAACGGAAACACGGCGTGTGAGCTGTCATCTTAAGTGGCAGTTCAGCTTCATCAGTGATCGTGTCACGAACCATGTTCGTTACCGGTACTTCCGCAGTAGGGATAAGCGATAAAGTCTTAAGAGGTACGTCACTTACTTGCTCAGTTAGCGGGCTTGTGTGGAACAAGTCTTCGCCGAACTTAGGAAGTTGACCAGTACCGTAAAGGCTATCGTGGTTCACTAGATACGGTACGTACATTTCTGTGTAGCCGTGCTCATCAGTGTGAAGGTCCAGCATGAACTGAGCAATAGCACGGTGTAGACGTGCAAATTTGCCTTTCATCACGATGAAACGAGAACCCGAGATTTTAACTGCGCTAGCAAAATCAAGACCGCCAGACATTTCGCCAAGATCGACGTGATCTTTCACTTCAAAGTCGTAAGTCTTAGGTTGACCCCAACGAGAAACTTCTACGTTATCGTCTTCATCTTTACCATCTGGCACTTCTGCATCAGGTAGGTTAGGAATAGACATTGTGATCGTTTCTAGCTCAGATTGAAGATCAGCCAATGCTACTTTAGCTTGGTCTAGTTCTGCGCCTAAGTTGCCTACTTCTGCAAGGATACGCTCAGCTTCTTCATGGTCGCCTTTTGCTTTCGCTTGACCAATGGACTTCGATCGAGAGTTACGTAACGCTTGTAGCTCTTCAGTTTTCATCTGAAGGGACTTACGTTTTTCTTCAAGTTCACGAATTGTCTCTACATCAAGGGTGAAGCCTCGACGTGCTAATTTTGCCGCTGTTTCATCCAGCTCAGCTCGAAGTAATTTAGAATCCAGCATTGCTAATCCTATGCTTTAGTTATTTGAATATTCAGTAGCTTGCTACTGAATCACTGCTAAACCCCTAAAACTGGTGTTATTTCGACCAATTTATAACGATTTAATTGAAATTTTATGACTAGGTAACGATATCCAAAAAAGACTACTTTTCATAGCGTTTTTGTGGGCTTTTTGCGTCCAAATCCGCCAGATAATCTAGCTTCTCGCCAATTTTGGTCTCTAAGCCTCGTTTTGTTGGGAAATAGTATTGCTTCTCTCCCATTTCAGGAGGCAGATACTTTTCACCAGCGGCGTAGGCTCCTGGTTCGTCATGAGCATAACGGTATTCTTGCCCGTAGCCCATGTCCTTCATCAAAGTTGTCGGTGCATTTCGCAAATGATGCGGCACTTCATATTCAGGAAGATTGTGAGCATCTGTTAACGCTTGCTTCCACGCGGTGTAAACGGCGTTACTCTTTGGTGCACATGCGAGATAAACAACCGCCTGCGCAATCGCACGCTCCCCTTCAGCAGGGCCAATGCGCGTGAAGCAATCCCAAGCCGACATCGCTACCTGCATGGCGCGAGGATCAGCGTTACCGATATCTTCAGAAGCAATCGCCAGCAAGCGTCTAACGATATACAAAGGATCACAACCCGCAGCAATCATTCGCGCCGACCAATACAACGCCGCATCAGGGTTTGAGCCACGAATTGACTTATGAACCGCGGAGATTAGGTCGTACCAAATATCACCCTTGTTATCGAAACGAGCGACTTTCTCACCAGCCACTTCAGCCAACAACTGCAAGGTTATCGCTTTCTCGCCTTTATCGTTGTCTTCTGCCATGTCATACAGCAGTTCAAGGTAGTTAAGCGACATACGCGCGTCGCCGTTAACCAGTTCTGCAAGGCGATCTAAAACATTATCAGCAAAATCAACAGGCACATCACCTAACCCACGTTGCTTATCTTCAATCGCTTGGCGAATGACAAGAGAAATATCATCTGTGTTCAGGGACGTCAGTTTGTAGACACGCGCACGTGACAACAAAGCGTTGTTCAGTTCAAAAGATGGGTTTTCTGTCGTCGCACCAATAAAGGTCACGGTGCCATCTTCGATATGAGGCAGAAAAGCATCTTGCTGACTTTTGTTAAAGCGATGGACTTCGTCCACAAACAGGATGGTTCTGCGCCCTGCTTGCTTGTTCTCGCGCGCTTTTTCAATTGCAATACGAATGTCTTTTACGCCCGAGGTTACCGCCGATACGCGTTCCACTTCAGCATTCGCATAGTTTGCTGCAACTTCGGCTAACGTCGTTTTACCGGTGCCCGGAGGCCCCCACAAAATCATCGAGTGGATATGGCCCGCTTCCAACGCTCTGCGAAGTGGTTTACCTGGGCCTAATATATGCTGCTGACCGATGTACTGTTCGACAGTTTCCGGTCTCATACGAGCAGCAAGGGGACGAAAATCTTCGTCCCCCGCAAAATCTAAGCTGTAATTACTCAATTGCAATCTCTTGATTCGTTGATGGCATTAATGCCTATCGACGTACTACCAAACGATCTGCTTGTTTAGATCAGTTTCTTTGGTCGTCGACCTCGACACCTTCCGGTGCCACAAAAGTAAAGCGGTCTGCTGCAGGTTTACCCAAATCAACATTGCTAAAGGTAAACTCACCTTTTTGACCGTCTTGTTCAATCACATTAAAGCCCTGAACAATGCCCTTTTCGGTGATATTAATCTGGAAGTCGCCCTGATTAGAATCGACAGCAGTTGGCGTTAGCGTGAATTGGTTACCCGTTTGCGCCACATTATAATTATCCCAATCACTTTCTTGGTTACGTGTAAGCAGGACAAAAGGTGTCTGTGATGTCGCTTGCTCTTGCCAATAAATGCTCACTTGCTCAATGAACGGGCTGTAGTACCACAAGCTTTGGCCATCAGATACCAACAAGTTTTCATCAGGGAACGTGGTCTCCCAGCGGAACAGGCTTGGGCGTGCAATCTCTACCGTGCCCTCACCTTCCATAACAACATCACCATCAGGGCTGGTCACGACTTGTTTAAAGTCAGCGCTGAAGCCTGCGTTTAATGCCAAGCGGCTACTCAACTCTTCTTTCGGAGAAGCAAACACTGAGAAGCTCATAAATAAAAGTGCGAATACTTTTTTCATCAATAATCCTGTTAGAACATAAGTCGGTCATATTTTCGATTTGACCGACTGAATAGTTATGAGTTCCTACCGGAACTAATCTTTTGGTGGCGCTGGTGCTAAGACTTCTCGGTTACCGTTATGACCTGGAGCACTTACGATACCTTGAGCTTCAAGTTGCTCGACAATACGTGCAGCACGGTTGTAGCCAATCTTGAATCGACGCTGTACACCTGAAACTGAGCCACGACGTGAATGAACAACGTGTTCTACCACCTGATCAAACAGAGGATCGACCTCTTCATCACCTTCCATCTTCTCACCCGGAAGCAAGGTTTCTGGAGTTTGTTCGCCGTTGGTGATTTCATCAATATAGTTTGGCTTACCACGCGCTTTCCAGTTATTCACGACTGCGTGTACATCGTCATCAGATGCAAAGGCACCGTGAACACGAGTTGTATGGCTAGAACCAGGAGGCAAGTAAAGCATATCACCCATGCCCAATAGTGATTCCGCACCACCTTGGTCAAGGATAGTTCGTGAATCCGTTTTAGTTGATACCGTAAAGGCCACACGGGTTGGAATGTTCGCTTTAATAAGACCAGTAATAACATCCACTGATGGACGTTGCGTCGCTAGGATCAAGTGAACACCCGCCGCACGTGCTTTTTGTGCCAAACGTGCAATCAGTTCTTCAACCTTCTTACCAACCACCATGATTAGGTCGGCAAATTCATCAACGATAACCACAATGTAAGGCAGCTTCTCAAGCAATGGCGCTTCTGGGTCCATGCTGTCGCCCGGCTTCCACAGTGGATCGTGAATTGGGTGACCCGCTTCCGCTGCCATCTTAAGCTTATCGTTGTACCCTTTAATGTTACGAACGCCTAATGCTGACATCAGCTTATAACGTCGTTCCATCTCGCCAACACACCAACGAAGGGCGTTCGACGCATCTTTCATGTCGGTTACCACTTCAGACAATAGATGAGGAATACCCTCATAAACCGATAGCTCAAGCATTTTCGGGTCGATCATGATGAAGCGAACATCTTCCGGTGATGCTTTGTAAAGCATACTCAGAATCATTACGTTCACACCTACCGACTTACCAGAACCGGTTGTACCTGCAACCAGAACGTGAGGCATTTTCGATAGATCAGCAATAACGGCTTCACCAGCGATGTCTTGTCCTAGAACCACTGTCGTTGGCGATTTCGCTTCTTGGAACTGAGGGCTAGCAACCACGTCTGAGAAGAATACCGTTTGGCGACTCATATTCGGCAGTTCTAAGCCAACATAAGGTTTACCCGGAATCACTTCTACGACACGTACTGCCAATGCAGAGAGCGAACGCGCTAAGTCCATAGAAAGGCCAGAAATACGGCTTACTTTCACACCTGGAGCCAGATCAAGTTCGAACCGAGTGATTACTGGACCTGGGAAAATGTCGACAACGTCTGCTTTGATCTTGTAGTCCGCTAGCTTAGATTCAACAAGACGAGCAATTGCCTCTAGCGCATCACGGTCAATAAAGGTTTCACGCTTTTCAGGGTGGAATAACAATTCAAGCGTGGGTAATGGCTCAGCAGGCTTAGGTAAATTAACATCTTGTTGAACCAAGAACGGGTTCTGCGCCGCTGCCATATTCGCTTGTGCTTCAGAGACAATGCTTTGGAATGCGGCGACATCTTGATCTTGATGCGCAGGTTCTTCTTCCGTTACTTCTTCCCAAGGAAGATCAACAGTTGGCTCTAGGTTTTGTGCTGTTGGCTGTTCAGGTTCTGAATGTTCTTCTTGATAAGGGAAAGGTTCAAACTGTTCTTCGATTAATGCTGCGTCAGCTAATTCAGCTTCAGCCTGTTCTGATTCAAGCTCTGAGCCCTGTTGGTAGCTTTGCTCTTCCGTAACATCAAACGGTGAAGGTTGTGCAGAGAAATCGTCTTCCACGGTTGCTTCTGGCTCGCCCATAGGTGAAGCGTATAAAGATTCAGGTTGAACATCTTCAGAACCAAATTCGCCATTTACTTGTGGTGAGCTATCTAATTCTGGTTCAGCACTTCTAAGGTCAGCATGAGCAGGGCCAACTTCTGGTTGTTCGTTCTGCATGTATTGTTGGTAAGCAACCTGAGAATCATGCGCGTCAACCTGATCTTGTTCTGCTAGGTCATCTTCATACATGGCCGCATTTTCTAGCTGCTCTATCGTTGCATTCAACTGTTTAGAGCGCTCAATACCTTCTTCTAGCGGTTCTTCTGGCGCTTGGTAAGCAGCTGCTGCAGGGATCGTTTGCTCTGACTCAATTACCGCTTGAGGCTGAACCTGAGGTTCTTCATGAACAGGAGCTTCTTGTTTCGCAGGAGCATCGACAGGCATATGAATATTGTAATGACGCTTCGGCGATGCAGCATTGTCTCGCGCATTTGTCGCCACGTCTGCCGACTCATTGGTCGCAGAAAAACTCATCGCAGGATCTAGCGGATCATGCTCTGTTGATTCTTTGTTGCCTTCTATAGCAGGAACATCGCGGTAAGTTGGCGCTTGATGCTGCTGATGACGTTCTTCGATTAAATCGCGGTCTGCTGATTCTCTTAATTGAGGCTCAAGCAGCTCTTGGTCTTGGCCACGAGCCTTATTAACAGTAGACGTGAAAAATTTGATGGCACATTCACCCAACCATTCCACAATGCTTAGCCAAGAGATACCGGTTAATAGAGTGAAACCAGCACCCCATAAGAAAAGAAGAACCAGCGTACTACCAAGAACATTCAACGTTGGAAGTGCAAGGCTTGTTAAAACGTCACCTACCACGCCACCGGATGAAAAATACCAGATGTCGTCAAAGTTGATATCCGCTAAACCACAACTCGTAAGAATTAGGATAGTCAGGCCAAGTAAGCGAGTGCCCCACAGCATGAAGTCGATCTGCTCGTCTTCATTACGTTTGCGGAATAAAACCCACGCAGCAACCGTCACTAAGATAGGCAGAGGGTAAGCCAAAGAGCCAAATACGAAGAAAAGCGTATCCGCCAACCAAGCACCTAGGTAGCCACCCGCATTTTGAATGTCACCACCCCACGCCGTTTGCGACCATGATGGGTCTGCAGGACTAAAAGTTAATAACGCAACGGCAAGTAGAATAGAGAAGAGAACACCGAGAATCAGACTGCACTCTTTGAGACGTTGAGAACCACTCAAACGAGGAGACTGAGGCTCTTCACTCGTTTTAATGATTGTTTCTACTTTATTACTGCTCTGCTTGAACATAAACCAACTTAATAATTAAACGGGATAAAAACATCTCGAGCGGCCAAAGCCGCTCGTTTCAATGAAACTACTGTTGATTTAACCATATCAAACAGAAAAACCCAATTCCAGAAAGCAAGAAAGCGGAACAAATGTCCGCTTTCTTTCATTTCACCAATTGTGACTAACGAGTTTTAATCACAAGTTGATTGGTTTGTTTCACTTCTTCCATTACTACGTAAGTTCGAGTGTCGTTTACGCCCGGTAGACGAAGTAACGTATCACCCAGTAGCTTACGGTAAGCACCCATATCAGATACACGTGTTTTTAGAAGATAGTCAAAATCACCCGACACTAAATGACACTCTTGGATGTCATCCAGTTTCTGCACAGCGGTGTTGAATTGTTCGAACACATCTGGCGCACCACGGTTCAACGTAATTTCAACAAACACTAAAAGTGAAGCATCAAGGTACTGTGGGTTCAGCAACGCTGTGTACCCAGTAATGTAACCTTGACGTTCTAAACGACGAACACGTTCAAGACATGGAGTTGGAGAAAGTCCTACTCGTTTTGAGAGTTCAACGTTTGAGATACGACCGTCTTTTTGCAACTCATTAAGAATGTTGCGGTCAATACGATCTAGTTCCTTGGACGGCTTCTTATAATTGTCTGCCATTTTTTATTCCACCTTATTACTTCCTTGCAAAAAAATATACTACAACTTTTTAATATTCAGTATCAAATTTTATCTAAACCTATCTATACTAGATATTAATTCGACAGAATTACCCTACACATAGATAAAACAACCAAAATAAAATGAGGAGTCAGGATGATCATTGGCGTACCTAAGGAAATCAAGAACCACGAATACCGCGTTGGTATGATCCCAGCTAGCGTGAGAGAACTAATCTCACACGGCCACCAAGTTTTTGTAGAAACCAATGCCGGTACTGGTATCGGTTTTTCAGACGATGATTACATCGCTGTAGGCGCATCCATTCTTCCTACTGCTGCTGACGTTTTCGCGAAAGCAGAGATGATTGTAAAGGTTAAAGAACCTCAAGCTGTCGAGCGAGCTATGCTTCGCGAAGGGCAAATATTATTTACCTATTTACACCTTGCACCAGATTTTCCACAAACTGAAGAGCTTATCAAGAGCAAAGCTGTCTGCGTAGCCTATGAGACTGTAACAGATAATATGGGTCGCTTGCCACTATTAGCACCAATGTCTGAAGTAGCTGGTCGTATGTCTATTCAAGCAGGTGCACAAACATTAGAGAAATCTAACGGTGGTTGTGGTCTTCTTCTTGGTGGCGTTCCAGGTGTTGAACCAGCAAAAGTTGTTGTTGTTGGTGGCGGTGTTGTAGGTGCTAACGCAGCACGTATGGCTGTAGGCCTTCGCGCTGATGTTACAATTCTTGACCGTAACGTAGATACACTGCGTCGACTTGATGAAGAATTCCAAGGTCGCGCAAAAGTGGTTTATTCTACTGAAGACGCCATTGAGAAGCATGTTCTAGAAGCAGACCTAGTAATTGGTGCAGTACTAATTCCTGGCGCAGCAGCTCCAAAATTGGTTACAAAAGAGCACATCGCTAAGATGAAGCCAGGTTCAGCAGTTGTTGATGTTGCAATCGACCAAGGCGGTTGTTTCGAGACTTCTCACGCAACCACTCACGCAGACCCAACTTACATTGTTGATGACGTAGTTCACTACTGTGTTGCAAACATGCCTGGCGCTGTTGCTCGTACTTCAACTTACGCACTAAACAATGCAACACTTCCTTACATTGTTAAGCTAGCGAACAAAGGCTACCGCGAAGCACTTCTATCTGATGAAGGCTTCCTAGAAGGTCTAAACGTTATTCACGGTAAAGTAACTTGTAAAGAAGTTGCAGAAAGCTTTGACCTTGAATACGTAGACCCAGCAGAAGCAATCGCAATGTTTAACTAATGATGTAATGACTAACTGAACGAAATAATCTTCTCGTTGAAGCGTTCAGTTAACTCATACACATTAAACAAAAAGCCAGTACGACATTATGTCGCGCTGGCTTTTTTGCATTAATGGATTTAGTTCGTAAAAACACGTAACAGTACGGTTTACCACTAGCGCTCGATTTTAACCCCATGAATCAATAGATTTCTTGGCGTAATACTGCGTTCACAGAACTCTTCAATCGTAGCTTCATAACCTTGCTCTTGCAGATAGATAGCGCGATCTAAAGCCAGCCATATCTCTAATGGTCGTCTAAAGACTTGTTGAACCAAACTCAGCTTTTCCATCTCCCAGAAAAGCGCTTCGCCTTGAATCAAATAAGAGTCAAAATCAATATCTGAGCCCAGCGATAGCTCTTTCACTTCAGATGCCCAACGGCAGAAAGATTCAAAACCCTCAGCTAACTCTGATTTTTTGATGCTCGGTACAGGAATGTATTCGTCAATGTTAAGTTCAGCCTTAAGCAACTGGCTGAAGCCTAGACGATAGCTCATCTCTAGTTGACGATGTCTTTTTACTCTTTCACCACCAGTAACGGTTTCTTGAAGCGGGATTCTCAAGTCGCTCTTACTTAACGTTAATGCTGAGCTTTTCGCGATAGAAGACATCGCTTGATAGTTTTCGTCTCGAATAAGATGATAACAACAAGGAGAAATAGTGACCGCTGGTAGCCCATGTGACACTGACTTTTTAACTAGCTCAACATGAAGATCACCACAAGCATGAAGGGCCACGGCATGTTGGTACGAATTAAACACGTCATCGGCCTTGTCTGAAAACGCATCTCCTTGAACAAAATCCATCGCTAACTTCTGGTCATCCGCAATCTTTTGTCCGCTTTCGCATAACGATTGCTGCCATTCAAAGCTAGTGACTTTTTGATCCGATTGCTGAGATAGGATTCGACCAAGAAAGCCTTTACCAGAACACCACTCGAGCCACTCTTTGCCATGGTGATGGCATAATGCAGCCTCGCCCATTGTGACAATTTGATGTAGCTTTCGGCCAGGAATACCATCAGCAGTACCACGTGGGAGGTCTAAACCAACCAAAGCAGTGTTATCGAACTGGATGTTTTGGGTAGCAGTTTCTAATTCAGGTAGGAAACGAGTCAGTTCCTCAATCAAAAGCTGAGGCTGCTCTTTTAAGGTTTGAATGCTTTCATTATCTAAGCTTTCTAACCAATCAACGAGTGGACGATTGACCTCTTTCCACGGCTGCTGTTGAGTTTGGCATAGGTGAAAAGGCTCTGAACGCCAGTAAATCTGGTGCTCTAGCAAAAATGAATCGAGTATTTTAAATCGTGAATGCATGCTTCCCCCTATGATGCGTGGATTGTAGGGGTAAGAGGTCGAAATGGAAAGGCCCGATAAAGAAAACGAAAACTAAAAGCCCAAAAGAAAAACGGCCTGCAAATACAGGCCGAATAAGAATCAAAATTTACACGATGAGATTAACGAACTGGCAGTTCGATATCTTTAAACATCTCTTCGATCTCTTCGTTCGATTTCAAAGAAATAGCTTGCTCAACCACAGGGCGAGTTAAGTGCGGTGCAAAACGCTCCATGAAATCAAACATGTAAGAACGCAAGAAGGTGCCTTTTCTAAAACCAATGCTGGTTGTGCTCGCACCAAATAGATGGCTCGCATCAATCGCAACCAAATCAGTATCTTGCTCGTGGTCAATAGCCATACTTGCAATTACACCAACACCAATGCCCATACGAACGTAGGTTTTGATTACGTCTGCATCGGTCGCAGTAAACACAACACGCGGTGTTAAACCTACTTTGTTAAACGCGGTATCAAGCTCAGAACGGCCAGTGAAACCAAATACATAAGTCACGAGAGAGTAAGCCGCAAGATCTTCGATCGTGATATTACGCTTCTGTGCCAGGGGATGATCTTTGGTCACGACGATCGAACGGTTCCAGTGGTAACAAGGCAGCATAATCGCATCTTGGTAAAGGTGTAGCGCTTCCGTTGCAATCGCAAAATTCGCTGTACCTTTAGCGACGGCTTCTGACATTTGGCTTGGCGTACCTTGGTGCATGTGAAGCGATACTTTTGGATAGCGCGCCGTGAAACCTTTAATCACATCAGGCAGTGCATAACGAGCTTGAGTATGAGTCGTTGAAATATTCAATGTACCCATCTCTGGATGTGTGTGTTCACCTGCTACCGCTTTAATGCTTTCAACGCGCGCCAAAATCTCTTGAGAGATACGAATGATATCCTCACCCGCTTGGGTAACCTGCGTTAGATGCTTGCCGCTACGCTCAAAAATCTGAATGCCTAGTTCGTCTTCAAGTAATCTAACTTGCTTACTAATGCCAGGCTGAGATGTGTACAAACTCTCTGCTGTAGCTGAAACATTTAGGTTATGGTTTACAACCTCAACAATGTACTTCAGTTGCTGTAACTTCATATCTAACCTCGTAATCCTTTACTCATTTCTGTGCTAACTTATTTGCAAAGAGAGCGTTATAGTCGCGTGTAATATAATTAATAGTTATAACGCTTCGAACACAAAAATGACAGGAAAATTGAGTTTTTCTAGCTTAACAAACAAAAACATCACTAACGCTTTGCAACCCAACCCTCATTCTCATACATTAGTTGGTAAGTTTTGATTGCCGATTTCGCTCAACAAGAGATAATCAGAAATTGCAATTTACGAGTGCCGATACACAATGGAATCGTGTATCCTCTCCAGTTAGCTATAGAAAATAATAAGCAGACTCAAATATATGAATATTGGTTTAATAATCGTCTTAGTAGCCGTTCTTTTGGTGTTAGTTTTAGGCTACAACATCATGCTTCAATATAAAGTTAAGGTAGAAACAGCGAAGAAACAGGAAGCTTCTCGTTATCTAACCATTATTGACGGTACAGAAGAACTGATTGGCAACGCTCATCACATGCCGTTTAGCCAAGATCTTCTTGTATGCTTAAACAATCGAATTCTTGATGCATTAGAAAACATGTATCAACTCGATCCAAAAAATAAGCAGCTTGCCCAACGCATTGAAAGCGTAAAACAACAAATCACTCAGCTAAAAGAGAACTACAAAGGTGGCGAGAGTACCGCTTTCCGCGTACCAAGTAGTGACAAGCAAGCGATCATGATGCTTAAGTTAGTTAAACGCCTGCGTGATACGGTGCGCAACGAGCACAATAAAGGCCGTTTCGAGACTCAAGCTTATGTGGTTGAAAATGCTCGCCTAGAAACAATTCAAATCCGTATTAACATTGAAAATGTTATCAAACGTGCAAACGATTCGATTTCTCGCGGACAACCGGGAACAGCGATTCAGCTATTACGCAAAGGTATTGATGCTTTGGCGACTAAGAACGACTCGTACTCTAATCAAGCCAAAGAAAAGCTTCAACAGATGCTTAACGAGCTTGACCAGAAACGCCAAGACAAAAACGCTCAAGATTTGCAGCAGATGGAATCTAAAGAACGAGAAGACGATATGGATGCCCTCTTCGGTCAGAAGAAGAAATGGTAACAGTCTAACTCAACACTTAAAGGCCGCCTTATTTACATTAAATAGGCGGCCTTTTTTGTAGCTGTTGAATTTCCTTTCTCTGTATAGGGAGATCTCTTGAGCTGTGATAAAATCCCCGCATTATCAACAAACTTTCCCTGACCATGTATCAAGAATTACTCGCTCCAATCCACTCTTTTCTTAAAGCCGAAACGCCAGATTCATGGATAGATGAAGCCAAAAAGCCAGAAAATCTTCACATCATTCTACGCGATCACATGCTGTGTGAACTTAAGGCGGCACAGAGTGCTTTATTCCTTATTCGCAAGTACGCCGTCGATAAAGAAAGCGCGAAGCAACTGAATGAATGGATTTTGCCATACGAGCAATTTGCTTACCGTCGTATCGGAGACTTAGAGTCTCTGCGTGGTAAAAGCAACGTATCCAAGCAAATCACAGCGAAAGAAGGCTGTAATTACGGTGCTGACCTAATCGATAAGATGGTTTTACTGATCAAAGAAGAGCTGCATCACTTCTACCAAGTCATGGAGTTGATGGAGAAAAAAGGCGTGACTTACCAGCCAATCGAGGCGGGTCGTTACGCTAAGGGCTTGATCAAACAAGTTAAGACTTACGAGCCTGATGCTCTGGTTGATAAGCTTATCATCGGTGCGTTTATTGAAGCTCGCTCTTGTGAGCGCTTCGCTAAATTGGCTCCTTTCTTGGAAGAAGACATGGAGAAGTTTTACGTGTCTCTACTTCGTTCAGAAGCTCGCCACTACCAAGATTACCTTGAGCTAGCAGAACAGATCGCAGGGAAAGATATTTCAGAGCGTATTTCGCATTTTGCTCAAGTAGAAGCTGATCTTATCACTTCAGAAGACAGCGACTTCAAATTCCATAGTGGTGCTCCGGTTTAGGCTCCACACAGAACATTCAGTCCAGTTTAGACTAATCCAGACTAAAAAATTAAGGCCAGCAATTTGCTGGCCTTCTTTATTTATATCTCAATCCAAATATAGACTTAAGCAAGCGTACCGTTGATCTCTGCAAGTACAGCAGCAGGGTCTATCGCTTGCGTAATCGGACGACCAATAACAAGGTAGTCTGAACCTGATTCAATCGCTTTAGAAGGCGTCATGATGCGCTTCTGGTCACCAACATCTGCGCCGACAGGACGAATACCTGGAGTAACTAGCTTGAACTCTTGACCAAGTGCACCTTTAAGCAAAGAAGCCTCTTGTGCAGAACATACAACACCGTCTAAGCCAGAGTTTTTCGTTAGAGAAGCCAAGCGCATCACGTGTTGTTGTGGTTCAAGATCCAGACCGATACCCGCTAAGTCAGATTGCTCCATACTGGTGAGTACCGTTACACCGATTAACAGTGGACGATCTTTGCCATAAGGTTCTAAGATTTCGCGAGAAGCCGTCATCATACGCTCACCGCCACTTGCGTGTACGTTCACCATCCAAACACCCAGTTCAGCGGCAGCACGGACTGCTTTTGAACATGTGTTCGGGATGTCGTGGAATTTAAGGTCTAAAAATACTGAGAAACCACGCTTATGTAATTCACGAACAAATTCAGGGCCAAACAGGGTAAACATCTCTTTGCCCACTTTTAGGCGGCAAGATGCTGGGTCAATTCGATCGACAAAGGCTAACGCATCCGCTTGATTATCATAATCCAAGGCTACAATGATTTTTTGGTCGTTCATTTCATCTCCTAACGCAGTTAACTTTCTAAAAATTTCTAATCACCTAAGCAGGTGATAAATAACAGTCATAAAAATGCAGCCCGAAAGCTGCAATTAATAATTTGGTCTTAAAGTGACCACAAATCTATTCACCATCAAGCCCACGAATAGGCTTGATCGTCCCCCACCCTTTACATGAAGGGCAGTGCCAATACAAAGAGTGTGTCGAGAAACCACACTGACGACAACGGTAATGAGGCTTAACCTTAAGCTGTTCACCAACCATAGATTGAAGTGTGGTTAAGCTGTCTTTTGCTCGGCCTTCTTCTGCTTCCGCTAGGTGGTAATCGATTAATCGATAAAAACCTTTCATGGTTGGATTTTTAACAAGCTGCTTTGTCAGTAACTCTTGAGCAGAGCCTACATCTTCATGGTGAGCAACCAATTGCGCCAGCATCAGTTCGGCAGATACACCGGCTTTCTTCTGAATACACGCTTTGAGGAACTCGACCAATTGAGCTTCTTGTCCAAGCTTGTGGTAACACTCAGCAAGGGTTGGCAACACCTCACTGATAAAATCGATATCTTGTTCAAGTACCGATTCAAGACAATCAATTGTCTTTTGGTAATCTTCGTTCGCTAAGTGGAACTTCCCTAGTGCGATACTTGCGCGAACACATTTAGGGTCTTCAGAAAGCGCCTTCTTAAAATGCTGAAGCGCTTTAGAACGATTACCATCGGCTTGTTCTTGCATTGCAAGCTCACACCAAAAATGCGCGACTGTGGCACGCATCTTCATTTTTTTCTTGCCGAGCTTAACTAAGATATTTCCGTAATGGATAGCCTTGTTCCACTCACGGGTCTGCTGATAAATAGCCACCAACTGCTGTAAAGCGCCCTCTTTATGATCAGGTTCTTCTACAAGTTGTTCAAAGATTTTTTCAGCGCGATCAAGGAAGCCAGAGACCATGTAGTCTTTAGCTAATTGTTGCAGTGCGAGATTTTTCTGATCGAGGGTAAGCCCCGAACGAGAGATGAGATTTTGGTGAATACGAATAGCGCGGTCGACTTCGCCTCTTGAGCGGAACAAGTTGCCCAAAGCCAAGTGAGTATCGATGGTTTCATTGTCTACTTGAAGCAGTTCAATAAAGTGATCAACCGCTTTGTCAGATTGATCTGACAGTAATAGGTTCAAACCCGTCACGTATTGACGGGAGATCTGGTGTGATTGCTTTTGTTTTTCTTGCTGAGCGTTACGATTACCCATATACCAGCCATAAGCGGCTGCGATGGGCAAAAGTAAGAACAGTAACTCTAACATCAAATATAGCCTTTAAGCTTTAGTATCAGCAGGGACCTGCTTTAATTGCTTATTGAGTTGCTTCTTCAAGCGATGAATTTTTAGCTGAGACCGCATGTGCATATTACCAAAGACTAACCAAGCAAGGGCGAAGCCTGAAACGAATACAACACCTAATAAACTTGATAGGTGGAAGTCACCTTGCGCTAGCAGATAGTTGAAATTCACAGTTGTTTGGTTTTGAGAGCCTAAAGCCAGTGCAATTAGGAAAAGTGCGATAACGGCGACTATTTTTATAATTTTCATAGTTCATCACTCATTGGTTGGTTAGCTGTACGATTATGCAGGAAAATTACTAATCAGACCACCATATTATGGTCATAAAAAAGCGGCATACATTATAGTATGCCGCTTTTCTTAATTCCGATAAGTAGGCTACATTCCTGAGTTTACTCGTTCACGCAGCTCTTTACCTGGTTTGAAGTGAGGAACGTATTTACCTTCTAACTCAACCTTGTCACCAGTCTTTGGGTTACGTCCAACACGAGGCTCACGATAATGCAGAGAAAAGCTGCCAAAACCGCGAATTTCGATTCGATCACCACTTTCTAGTGTTGAAGCCATATGCTCTAAAATGTCTTTTACAGCGTCTTCAATTTCTTTTGCAGAAAGATGCGTTTGCTCAGCGCACAGTCTCTCAATCAATTCAGACTTAGTCATAGTTACCCTCGTTGGTTTTCTTTTTAGAAATTATAGACCTATCGGAAAAATAAGCAAAAAAAAAGGAGCCTTACGGCTCCTTTCTTGGCTAGATAGCTATAATTCTCTTAATGAGAAGCTATTATTCGCCTTTAGCAGCTTTGAATGCGTCTGCCATTGCGTTACCGAACGCGCCTTCTTCAGACTTGTTCAGTGAAGCCATTGCTTCTTGCTCATCAGCTTCATCTTTAGCTTTGATAGATAGGTTGATTACGCGGTTCTTACGGTCTACACCAGTGAACTTCGCTTCAACGCTGTCGCCAACGCTTAGGATTAGAGATGCATCTTCGATACGGTCGCGAGAAACTTCAGAAGCGCGGATGTAACCTTCAACGCCTTCGATTAGCTCGATAGTAGCGCCTTTCGCGTCAACTGCAGTAACAGTACCGTTTACAAGAACACCTTTCTTGTTGTCAGCAACGTATGCGTTGAACGGGTCGTTTTCCATTTGCTTAACGCCAAGAGAAATACGCTCACGCTCTGCATCTACTGCTAGAACAACAGCAGAGATTTCGTCGCCTTTCTTGTATTCACGTACAGCTTCTTCGCCGGCAGCGTTCCAAGAAATGTCAGATAGGTGTACAAGACCGTCGATACCGCCTTCTAGACCGATGAAGATACCAAAGTCAGTGATAGACTTGATCTTACCAGTAACTTTGTCGCCCTTAGCTTGCATTTCTGCAAATGACTGCCATGGGTTAGCTTTACACTGTTTCAGACCTAGAGAGATACGACGACGTTCTTCGTCGATATCAAGAACCATAACCTCAACTTCGTCGCCAACATTAACAACTTTAGAAGGGTGGATGTTCTTGTTAGTCCAATCCATTTCAGAAACGTGTACTAGACCTTCAACGCCTTCTTCGATTTCAACGAAGCAGCCGTAGTCAGTTAGGTTTGTAACACGACCAGAAAGCTTGTGACCTTCTGGGTAACGCTTAGCGATTGCTACCCATGGATCTTCGCCTAGTTGCTTAAGACCTAGTGAAACACGAGTGCGCTCACGATCGAACTTAAGAACTTTAACTAGGATTTCGTCACCAACGTTAACGATCTCTGATGGGTGCTTAACGCGCTTCCAAGCCATATCTGTGATATGTAGAAGACCGTCAACACCGCCAAGGTCAACGAATGCACCGTAGTCAGTAAGGTTCTTAACGATACCTTTAACTTCAGTACCTTCTTGTAGAGTTTCAAGAAGTTCGTCACGCTCAACACTGTTTTCAGATTCGATAACAGCACGACGAGAAACAACAACGTTGTTACGCTTCTGGTCTAGCTTGATTACTTTGAACTCTAGCTCTTTGTTTTCTAGGTGAGCAGTGTCACGGATAGGACGTACGTCTACTAGAGAACCAGGAAGGAAAGCACGGATACCGTTAAGTTCAACAGTGAAACCGCCTTTAACTTTACCGTTGATGATACCAACAACAGTTTCAGCTTCTTCGCAAGCTTTCTCAAGTACGATCCAAGCTTCGTGACGCTTAGCTTTCTCACGAGAAAGTTGAGTTTCACCGAAACCATCTTCAACAGCGTCTAGAGCTACGTCTACTTCAGCACCAACTTCAACTTCAAGTTCGCCAGCAGCGTTCTTGAATTGTTCAGCAGGGATAGCAGATTCAGACTTAAGACCAGCGTCTACAAGAACGAAACCGTTCTCGATAGCTACTACAGTACCTTTAACGATGCTGCCTTGTTGGAATTCAGTTTCAGATAGAAACTCTTCAAAGAGTTGAGCAAAAGATTCAGTCATTATTTAATCTTCAATAATTAAACGTCCATGGGTATCCTACCGCATGGGGTTGATAAATTCGCCGGTCATCATCCTTGCGACCAACGTTCGTACTAGCTCGGCGAAATTACCCAGCCAGTTTCGATTCAATATAGTGTAGTGCTTTTTCTACTACCTGCTCAATATTCATTGAGGTGGAATCAAGCACTAGAGCATCCTCTGCAGGGCGAAGTGGCGCCACTGGGCGATTACGATCTCGGTCGTCTCGCTCTTGGATCTCGCTCAAAAGGTCGTCAAATTTAACATCTAACCCCTTCTGTTGCAACTGTTTAAGGCGGCGACTCGCACGCTCTTCAGCACTTGCATCTAAAAATATTTTCGCTTCAGCTTCAGGAAACACAACCGTTCCCATGTCACGACCATCTGCAACCAAACCAGGCGCAGCGCTGAATGCACGTTGACGACGAAGCAGTGCTTCGCGAACGCGAGGTAAAGCAGCAACTTTTGAAGCCGCCATGCCTGTCTCTTCTTTACGAAGTTCACCAGACACATCTTCACCTTCTAGGATAACCTTAACTAAGTCGCCTTCAGCAATAAACTGCACGTCTAAGTGTGTAGCAAGCGGTACTAAAGCATCCTCTGATTCAGTATCCACACCATGGTGAATTGCCGCTAAAGCCAATACGCGATAGATCGCGCCTGAGTCTAGAAGATGAAAGCCTAGCTTATCTGCTAGCAACATACACAGGGTACCTTTACCTGCACCACTTGGTCCATCAACCGTAATCACTGGGCTTTGAGAAGGCATCTTTTACTCCACGTTTTGTCGTAAGTTTTATTCTGTACTAGCGATTCGCCACTACTTTATAGGCGGCATATTATAGAGAAAAATTGGAACTCGAGCGAGGTAAATCTCAGATAATTCCGTGTTGATGATGCATAAACCAATGCAACTATCTCAATATCCGTTTGCTTAGGTTAATAAGACACGCACGCGCTTTTCGATAGCGCACTTTTCGATAGATAGAAAAAAGCCTCGCAATAGGCAAGGCTCATGATTTTTCATTTTGTAGAGCAAACAAGAATTCGCTCAAAGAAGCTTAACCAATAATAGCTCGAACCGCTTCTAGGTCTTCAGGCGTATCAACACCAGCCGCAGGTGCTTCCGCCGCAACGTCTACGTGGATTTTTTCACCGTACCAAAGTACTCGTAATTGCTCTAGGCACTCAATACGTTCAAGAGTGCTTGGTTCCCAGTTAATGTAGGTATTGATAAAACCCGCTCGGTAAGCATAGATACCAATATGACGAAGCAAAGGAGATTCCGCTGCAGTACCGTTGTTCGCGTAAGCATCGCGATCCCAAGGGATGGTTGCTCGGCTAAAATACAAGGCATAACCGTCTTTATCGGTTACAACTTTAACGGCATTAGGGTTAAACACTTCATCAGCATGAGTGATTTCCACACCTAACGTTGCCATCGGAGCTGTACTGTTAGCAAGATTGTTGGCAACCTGATTAATGATCGAAGGTGGGATAAGTGGCTCATCACCTTGAACATTCACGATAATATGATCATCAGGAATATTCATAACTTCAATCACTTCAGCTAGGCGTTCAGTGCCCGATTCGTGATTCGGTGATGTCATACAAACGGTCGCGCCAAATGCTTTAGCCGCTTTTTCAACTCGAGCGTCGTCGGTAGCGATAATAACGTTATCGGCACCCGCTTTCATTGACTGTTCGTATACCCATTGAATCATCGGCTTTCCACCAATGTCAGCAAGTGGCTTCCCTGGTAAACGGCTCGATTGGTATCTTGCAGGTATAACAACCGTATAAGACATTACTTACCCTCATCCATAGAAACGGTGCGAGCTTCAGGTTCTAAAAGAACAGGAATACCCTCTTTAATTGGGTAAGCAAGGCGATCAATTTTACAAACAAGCTCTTGCTTATCCTTGTCAAAAGTTAGTTTACCTTTACATACAGGGCAAGCAACGATCTCAAGTAGACGGTGATCCATAGTATTCCATAACCTCTTTTATTCTTTTTAAAATTTGCTGTTGCGAATCTTCATCGAACTGCGCAGAAACTGGAAGATACCACCAGTTATCTTGAGCATATTCTTCGCATTTTACAGCGTCTTTTTCTGTCATAATCAGATTCATACCTTTCTTAGCTAAGGCATGAAGTTCATCTTTATCAAAATCTTGATGATCGGCGAAACCCTGTGTGAATACCACATCACCATCAAGATCTTCCAATGTTTTAAAAAAGCGCGGTGGGTGGCCAATACCGGCAAAAGCAACCAGCTTCTGTAATTCTGCCACAGACCTTTTCTGACCAGTCTTTAGGTTAACCGCTTGGCTTGGAAGCAAAGACATCGAGAACTCTCGCCCATGCGCTTTACCGCCATTGTTAACCAAAAAGTCGACTTCATCTAAACGAGATACAGGCTCTCTTAACGGGCCTAAAGGAATTAGGCATTCGCTACCAAAGCGTCTTGCGCCGTCGATAACTGCAAATTCAATGTCGCGTTCAAGCGCGTAATGCTGAAGGCCATCGTCAGTGATAATCACATCAACACCTTTGCTCAGCAATGCTTTCACTGCGTTAGCTCGCACAGGGTCGACTGCGACTGGCGCACCAGTTCGCTTACGAATCAAGCGAGGTTCATCACCCGAATGCTCAGCTGGGGTATTTTCATCCAACACCAACGGATAGCTTGGTGCTTTTGCACCGTAGCCACGAGATACGACTCCGGGTTTAAAGCCGTGAGCCTGAAGCATCTCAACTAACCAAATCACAACCGGTGTTTTACCATTTCCACCAGCAGTAATATTGCCCACAACAATAACAGGTAAAGGCGGGCGGTAGGTCTCTTTATTCCCTGAGAGATAAGCGTCACGACGCCGACTACTGATCATTTTGAACAGCAGACTTAGTGGCCACAATAGCGGCCAGAGAAGATATTTCAACGGGTGATTGTTAAACCAAATCTTTTCGATCACAACAAGACCTAATTTATCCGCTGAACTGAATTCGGTGTAATTGTGCATAAGCACCATCATGCGCGATTAGCTCAGCATGTGCGCCCCTTTCTACAATATGACCATCATCAACCACTAGAATCTCATCAGCTTGCTCGATGGTAGAGAGTCTGTGTGCGATAACTAATACTGTTTTGTCTTTCTGCAGTTCTTCTAATGCAGATTGAATCGCTCTCTCTGACTCAGTATCCAGTGCAGACGTCGCCTCATCAAGAATCAGCACAGGCGCATCTCTTAATAAAGCACGTGCAATCGCAATACGTTGTCTTTGACCACCAGAAAGGCTTGCGCCATTTTCACCAACAACGGTATCGATGCCATTTTCCATGCCTTCGATAAACTCACTTGCATGAGCAAGCTTAGCCGCGTATTCGATCTGTTCACGTGAATACTGTTCTTCTGCTGCGTAAGCGATGTTGTTAGCCACCGTATCGTTAAACAGATGTACATTTTGAGAAACGAGCGCAAAGTGCTCACGCAGATTTCTCAATTCGTAATCACGAATGTCGTGGCCATCAAGCTCAATTGAACCAGAGTCTACGTCATAAAAACGAGTGAATAGGTTAGCAATGGTACTCTTACCCGAGCCAGATCGCCCAACAAGCGCAACCGTTTTACCTTTCGGTATATTGAAGCTGATCTTATCAAGTGCTGGTTTCTCTGCACCGTCATAAGTAAACGTGACATCTTTAACAGCCACTTCACCCATTACAGTTTCAGGTTTCAACGTCCCTTTGTTTTGCTCGGTATCTAGATCCATCAAGCCAAATAGAGTCGTACTCGCAGCCATACCACGTTGGAATTCAGACGTTACGTTAGTTAACGCCTTTAGCGGACGTAATAGACCAAACATTGCAGAGAACACAACGGTAAACGTACCAGCAGTAAGCTCGGCTTTAATAGAATCGACACTAGCAAGGAATAGAACAACAACAATCGCAACTGATGCGATCATTTGAATAATCGGGTTAGCGGCAGCTTGAGCCGTTACCAGCTTCATGCTTTGTTGGCGCATCTGGTTGCTAACGGTATCAAAACGGCCTCTTTCTAGCTCTTGACCACCGTAAGTTAGAACCACTTTATGACCTTTCAGCATTTGTTCAGCTGAAGAAGCAACGTGACCCATGCTAGTTTGCATGTTCTTAGAGATCTTTCTGAATCGCTTCGATACGATACTGATCGCCCACGCAACCAAAGGCGCTACAGCAAATAACACCAAAGATAACTGCCAACTATTCCAGAACATCAGCGTCAACAAGCCTATAATACTTGCACCTTCACGGACAATACTGACTAACGCTTTACTGGTTGCTGCAGACACTTGCTCTGAATCGTAAGTAATTCGAGATAGCAATGCGCCTGTCTGTTCTTTATCGAAGAAAGAAACAGGCATGTGCATGAAATGGCTGAAAATCTTACGACGAATTTCCATCACCACATTGCCAGAGACCCAACTCAAGCAATAGGTTGAAACAAAGCCACTGACGCCACGAACGAACATCATGGCAAAGATAATAAGTGGAAGTGTACGTAAAAAGTCAGATTCAGCATTACCAAAGCCTTCATCAAGTAACGGCTTTAGTAAGGAAATCATATAGGTATCAGAAACGGCATTTATAATAAGCGCAATTACCGCAACACCTAGGCCGGCCTTATATAATCGAATATAAGTCCAAAGTCTTTTAAATGTGACCCAGGTAGTTTCATCTGTTTGTGTTGACATAGAATCGCTTAATTTTCTCACAATAATCTATCTATTCTACTCCCTTACGGAGCATCTGCCTATACCACTGCCCGCCTTGTTGTTCTCTAATCGCATGATATTGCCAACCTTCTTTGCTAAGAGTGATGGTTATTTGTCCGCTTTCTCCAGTATCTAGCCAAGTACTCCCCGCTTCCTGATAACGTTCAATAACAAACTCACTCGGCATTCCCCACTGGTTGCCTTTGGCAAGAGAAGCTATCGCCAGCTGAGGAGACACCGCCTCAATAAACGACTTAATCGATGACGAATCGCTGCCATGATGCGGAACCAACATAACATCACTCCTTAGCTGTTCTCCTTCACGAGCAAGTAACCACTCACTTACCAGTTCAATATCACCAGTGAGCAACATTGAGAAATCAGCACTATGATCTGAGATCTTGACCACACACGAATGTGGGTTATACGCCCTCTTTACTTGCTTAGGCGGCCACAACACCTCAAAAACAACATCTTGCCAGTTCCAAACCTCTCCAATAGTACATGTTTGAATATTAGACGGGGCTTGAGTGATAGATTGGCGTTCTTGAATAATGTTCTGACTGGTTCTTATCCACTTTGGCGTATAGTTCTCAAGTAATGCCGGATAACCACCAGCATGGTCAGAATCGAAATGACTCACAATCACGCCTTCTAATTCATAAATCCCCCGCTGATTCAAAGTAGGAATCAACAAAGACTCAACAACCGAGCCTCCTGGCCACGCATTGCCAAGATCATAAACAACAATCTGATTGTTCTTTTCCAAGACCAAAGACAACCCATGCCCAACATCCAAGATATCAATAGTTAGTTTGTCTTGCTGGGGTTTGCTGAACTCCCACCACAGCACAAACACTGCAGTTACCAATATCGATAATGTTCGCTTGAAATACCGACTAACAAAGCTCAAAAACAAGATAAGGAATACTGATAATGCAATCGTCTGATTATCGACTTGGATCCAAAATCGCTCAGAGAAAGGAAGACTAAATACGAGAGGCTCAAGCGATAAGTCGACTAACTTCCACAGCTGACTGACCAAATCATTGTCTAGCGCTGTTATACCAACCACGCCAGACACTGACTCCGATATTAAGCTTAGAAACATTGCCAGAAACAACAGCGGGATCGTCACCATCGATACCCAAGGCAAAAGGAACAAGTTGTAGAAAACAGAGACTAAACTGACTCCTTTGAAAAACAACATCGAGGAAGGCGCGATAAGGAATGTCAGCATCAGTTGAAGCTTAATAAGTTGGAGTGCGTAGTCGATAAATGTAAAGCTTGAAGCTGAGCGCTGAGTATTACAGGCGATATAGAAAACAGCGCCCAATGCACCAAAGGACAACCAAAAACTGCTCGACAAAGCTGAAAACGGCCAAATCAGCAGAACCACGCACACACTTAAAGTAACATATCGAAGCAAACTGATATTTTGCCCACGCCACAAGAAATAACTCGCGATAACGCACATCACCAAAGCTCTCAAAGTTGGCAGCGTGAATCCAGCAAACCAACTATAGAAATACGCCAAGCCGAGCCCGAATATTGTAGGTAACCAAAGAAATGAAGGGGAAAGTAACCTTAATATCTTGCCAATCTGATAGCCGATACCAAAGGCAATCCCAATATGCAGCCCCGAAATAGCCATCAAGTGAATCAGGCCACTGCTTTTAAGCATATCCCACCGCTGAGGCGGAATAAGGTCTCGATATCCAAAACTCAAAGCGATAATGAGATCTTGATTTGCCAGCAGACTTAACCTTTCAAGGCTGGCTTCAAACCATTGGGCGCGTAAGTTGGTGCTAGAATGAATTCGGTACTTGGTATCTGCTCTGTAAGTTGCATTGGCAACCACGCCAGCACTAAACAAGTACTTTTCTCGGTCAAAGCCGGCTTCGTTGAGTTTGCCCCATATCGGCTTTATTGAGGCCGATAAATAGACATCATCTCCAAGCGTTAGCTTGAAAGGAGTAAGCAAACGCAATTTTATCAATTGAGGAAAGATTAATTTTTCGCCGCCAATTGATCTGACTACTATTACGTTTTCAAAACCGTGGCTATTTTCACTAAAAAGGCTAACAACCGACGCATTTATGGTAGTATTCTGCCCTGATTGGAATAAGCGACTCGTTTGTATTTCAATCGCATTCCCTAGGCAGACAACTAGTATCAATGCTGTTACTGGACCTCTTGCACTCCGGAAAACGCTATACTTTGTTGGTGTTAGCAGTAACAACAGCATCAATGGTGCCCAAACCCAATGTGGCATCACAGGCCAGAAGCTGGCAGACACAACTGTCGCAGCAAATGAAATCAAGAACCAAGTGTTAAACAAGAGAGTAGCTTCCTCCTATGCCAAGAAAGTTTATCAAACGATTTATGCCTGACCATGATCTAATCAAGCGTCAGAAAGCATTGAAAGTTTTTGGCAATGTTTTGTACAACCCCAACTTATGGTGCCTTAATCGTCGCTCTGCGGCTGGCGCGTTTGCTGTTGGGTTATTCATGGCGTTTGTCCCTCTACCAAGTCAAATGATTATGTCTGCAGGCCTTGCTGTCGCATGTGGCGTTAACCTGCCTTTAGCTGTCGCACTTGTTTGGATCAGTAACCCGGTTACCATGCCTGTTCTCTTCTACTTTGCTTATAAAGTCGGGGCGTTTGTTATGCATGTGCCACCGCAAGCCTTCCATTTCGAATTGTCTTGGGACTTCATCTTGGCGCAAATGAGCACTATAGGGCCTCCGTTCTTATTGGGTTGTCTGATTTGTGGCGTGGTTTCAGCAATGATTGGCTACTTTGGTATTCGCGGTTTATGGCGCTACTCAGTAGTAAGAAGTTGGAAGAAGCGACAAGCAAGGCACTGAACGCCATTTCTTGTTATTCAATCTAACCTTGTATGCGCTTCACTTAAAACGTACACAAGTTAAAATCGGATGAGCTACTTACCTCTGCAAGATTGGCATGTAACGAAAGTCGTAAAGAACACGAATTGAATTCAATAAAAAAGGACCCCACTGGGATTAATGCCGTTCACTTAAGA
>NZ_JBFRPB010000049.1:0-102749 GCF_041471785.1 Vibrio sp. 10N.261.51.C6
GATATCAGCTTCGATATCTCTGATGGCGCCAATATCGTTCAAGCATCGGCTGACCTAACGGTTAACCCAGTAAACGACCTACCAGTACCTCAAGATCAACAGTTCAGTATTGCAGAAGACGGTACTTTACAGTTCACAGACGCGGATCTGCTTACAGGCGCGACAGACGTTGAAGGTGATAACCTGACGGTTGAGGGCATCACTTATGAAGGCACTGATGGCGTACTGACTGACTTGGGTGAGGGATCATATAGCTTTGCTCCAAACGAAAACTTCAATGGTGATGTGAGCTTTAGCTTCGATGTGTCGGACGGTACCGATACCGTGTCTGCAAACATTGATGTTAGCGTGACTCCTGAGAACGATCCGCCTGTTGCGGGCTCAACGTCCTACACGGTGAATGAAGATAATTCGATTACCATTTCTGATGCACAACTATTGGCAACATCTTCAGATATTGAAGGTGATGTATCGATAGACAGCGTGACTTACTCTGGTAGCGACGGTGTCCTCGAAATCAATGGTAACGGCACTTACACCTTCTCGCCAAATGAGAACTTCAGCGGTGAAATTGCACTGGATGTGGTTGTTGCTGATGAAGATGGTGCGACCGACTCAACGACCGCGGGCATCAATGTTCTTGAAGTGAACGATCCGCCGGTTGCAGGCCCTACGTCTTACACCATTGATGAAGACTCAGTACTTACCTTCAGTGAGTCTCAAGTGTTGCTTAACGCCTCAGATGTAGAAGGGGATGTTGATCTTGTTGGTATTAGCTACGATGGCCCTGAGGGTATCTTCTCAGTAAATGGTGACGGCACTTGCAGCTTCGCTCCAAATGAGAACTTTAATGGCCAAGTTCAGCTTGATGTCACCATTCGTGATGAAGATGGTGCAGAAGTGGAAACCGTCATCAATGTTGACGTATTACCAATCAATGATGCGCCAGTGTCTGGTGATTTGGCTTACAACGTTAACGAAGATGGTTCAATCACACTGAGCCAAGATCAGCTGTTGTCTCAAGCGTCCGATGTAGAAGGCGAAGATCTAACCGCAAGTGACTTAACAGTTGGTGGTGATGCGACGGTTGTAGCTAACGATGACGGCAGTTTCACCATCACACCAGATGCGAACTTCAATGGTGACATTGATATTCAATTCAACATCACTGACGGTACTGACACGGTTCAAGCAACCGCCGATCTTACTGTTAACCCAGTTAATGACTTGCCGGTTCCTCAAGACCAACAATTCAGTATCGCAGAAGACGGTACGCTTCAATTTACAGACGCCGACTTACTTACCGGTGCCACCGATATTGATGGCGACGACTTAACCGTTGAAGGTATTAGCTATACAGGTGGTGATGGCGTACTGACCGACCACGGTGATGGTACTTATACCTTTGCGCCAAATGAAAACTTCAATGGCGATGTGAACTTCAGTTTCGATGTGTCTGATGGCAAAGAAACCGTTAGCGCTAACATTGATGTGAGTGTGACTCCTGAGAACGATCCGCCAGTTGCGGGTTCAACCTCATACATGGTCAATGAAGACAATGCCATCACAATTTCTGATGAACAGTTGCTAGCTAACTCTTCGGATATTGAAGGTGCGGTGTCGGTTGATACTGTGACTTACAGTGGCACTGATGGTGTGTTCCAAGATAACGGCGATGGCAGCTATACCTTCCTTCCTAATGAAAACTTCAGCGGTGATATCAGCCTTGATGTGATTGTTGCAGATGAAGAAGGTGCAATTGATGAAACCACAGCAGGTATTACCGTTCTTGAAGTGAACGATCCACCAGTTGCGGGTCCAACGTCATACACCATTGACGAAGATTCGGTTCTGACGTTCAGTGAATCTCAGATTCTTGTGAATGCTTCGGATATCGAAGGCGATGTAGAACTTGTTGGCATTAACTACGATGGCTCTGACGGTATCTTCACTGTAAATGGTGATGGTACATGCAGCTTTGCACCCAACGAAAACTTCAATGGTCAGGTTCAACTGGGTGTGACCATTCAAGATGAAGATGGCGCAACGGTTGAAACACACATTAACGTTGATGTATTGCCAATCAATGATGCGCCAGTATCGGGCGATTTGGCTTACACCATCAATGAAGATAGCTCCATCACGCTAAGCCAAGAGCAATTGCTAGCAAGAGCAGGTGATATCGATAGCGATAACTTAGAAGCTATCAATCTATCTACTGATGAAAATGCGACCATCCAACACAATGATGATGGCAGCTACACCATCACACCGAACGCAGATTACAACGGTGACCTAGATCTGAACTTCGATATCATCGATAACGATGGTGGTTCAGTTCAAGTTGGCCTAGACATTACCGTGAATCCGGTTAATGACTTGCCACAAGCGCAAGATCAACAGTTCACGATTGAAGAAGACGGTACGTTACTCTTCACCGATGCTGACCTGCTTGCAGGTGCGTCGGATATTGATGGTGATGAACTGTCGATTGAAAACGTACTTTACACAGGTGCAGATGGTGTTCTTAGCGATAATGGCGACGGCACATATAGCTTTGCTCCAAACGAGAACTTCAATGGTGATGTTCAATTCTCATTCGATGTCTCTGACGGTACTGATTCAACATCAGCTGTTATTGATGTCAGCGTAACGCCTGAGAATGATCCACCAGTAGCGGGCTCAACATCGTACACAGTTCAAGAAGATGGCCAAATCACGATCAGTGATGAGCAATTATTGGCAAACTCTTCCGATGTAGAAGGTGATGTTTCACTGTCTGGAGTATCGTACTCCGGTGATGACGGCTCTTTTGTTGATAATGGCAATGGTACTTACACCTTTACGCCAAATGAAAACTTCGATGGTGATATTTCACTAGACGTTGTTGTCGTTGACGAAGACGGTGCAACCGCAACCACAACCGCTGGCATCGATGTTATCGCTGTGAATGACGGACCTGAAACTTCGGGCATTCAGGCTGAAGTCGATGAAGATAATTCAATCACCATTACTCAAGAGCAGTTACTCGCTAATGCGACCGATGTTGAAGGTGATGAGTTAACGGCATCTAACCTACAAACCAACGATCCAGATGCGACAATTGTTACTAATGACGATGGTTCATTCACTATTACGCACACAGAAAACTTCAATGGCGAGTTGGACTTCACATACAGCATCAGTGATGGTGAGAATGAAGTTCTGACGACACTCGACTTGACGGTTAACCCTGTCAACGATGCGCCAGAAGCGGGCGATGAAATCTTCATCCAAGCGCAAGAAGACCAAACAGTTGGTGTGACACTTCGTGAAGAACCAGCACTACGTTTAGACCAAGCGCCAGAAAACGGCATCATTGAAGCAAATGTGAATGACGAATGGGTGGTACTGGAAGTAGGACAAGAAGTTCCTGCAGATACCGAAGTGCGCTTTGTTCCAAGTGAAGATGCTCTTGCTGAAGGTACACACACCACACAAATCGGTACGTTTGACGATAACGCGAGTGTGGATGATTGGGGTACAGAAGTTGACCCTTATACGCGTGAGTTCTCAGATGGTGACTTAACGGTAACTGTTCAAAGTAACGATGACCCTCTTGGTGCCTGGAATGGCAACACCCACATTGGTCATGGTATCGGTGATACTGACCGCCAAGGCTTAAGTGGTGATGAGAAACTGACGGTTTCAGTTGAAGGTCAAGACATCAATGAAATCAGTTTCCACCTAGATGGTTTGGGTGGCTGGTTCATGGAAGAGTCTCGTCACTTTACAGAAGTAGAAATCAAAGCGTTCAATGAGGATGGCGACCTAATTGACTCGATGACTTACCACAAAGAAGACCGTGGTACTTTCGAGACAGATTACACGCTAACGGTTGATCAACCAGTGTCCTACTTTGAGCTCGGTACCGTGCAAGGTAATGGTACTTACGTCGTTCAAAACATGACAGTGTCACAAACTTGTCATGATGAAGCGGTGTTTACATCGATTGGTGTAGATGGCTCAGAGATTACTGAAACGGTTGAGTTGAATATCCATGCGGGTGACAACGAAATCGAGTTAACGGCTGATCTTCCGAATATTACTGTCGATACCGATGGTTCTGCCCAGTTTGCTTCGGTTGTGATTACCGAAGAGCAACTACTGGCGCAAGCATCTGATATTGATGGCGACGACCTTGATATTGAAAATCTAGAGCTAGTGGGTGAAAACTCAGAGCATGCAACACTCACCGATAATGGTGATGGCACTTGGACGGTAACACCGGATGAAAACTTCCATGGTGAAATCGAACTTGGTTACCAAGTTACCGATGGTGAGCTGACAGACAGCAATATCATCAATATCAATTTCGAATCAGTAAATGATGCGCCAATCGTTTCTGGCCCGATTGTTCTATCGACAGATGAAGATGAAGGTATCACGTTCAGTGCCGATGACTTGCTAGCGAACACCACAGATGTCGAAGGCGATACGCTGTCTATTTCTGACATCACTTACGGTGGTGATAACGGTGAGCTAGTTGATAACGGCGATGGTACGTTTACCTTCATGCCGAATGAAAACTTCAATGGTGAAATCGACATCGACTACAAGGTGTTTGATGGAACTGATGAAGTCGCAACGCATCTAGACCTAACGGTCGTACCAGTCAATGATGTGCCGGTTCCGGGTGAACCATTGCACACCCAAATGCTTGAAAACGGCTCCATGATCATCGAAGCGAAAGACCTATTGTCTGGTGCTACCGATGTTGATGGCGACATTCTTCATGTCGAAAACCTATTACTTGCAGACCAAACGCAAGGTACGTTAACGGATAACGGTGATAATACCTTTACCTTCGAACCTGCAGAAGACTTCTACGGTGAAGTGAATCTGACTTTCGATATCAGTGATGGCCAAGCAAGCGCACCAAGTACAGCAAGAGTTGACGTTGAAATTGTCAATGAAGGCCCAGAGGTTGGTGGTCCAATTGAAGCCGCTGTTGATGAAGATGGTTCAATCACTATCACTCAAGAGGATCTGTTAGCGAATGCGACGGATGTCGATGGCGACAACCTTGAAGCCGTTAACTTAGCGACCAACGATCCAAATGCGGTTGTTGTAGAAAACCCAGACGGTAGCTTCACTATTACACCAAGTGCAGATTTCTTTGGTGAGATTGAGTTTACTTATGATGTCACTGACGCGATCGAAACTGTTGCGGCTGACCTCAACCTAACCGTAAACCCTATCAACGATGCTCCAGACGTGCCTGACATGTCTTTCACTACGGAAGACGGTCAAGCGATTACCATTACCGAAGCTGAACTATTAGCACAAGCGACAGACATTGAAGGCGACGAACTGTCAGTTGTGAATGTGACGAGTGCAAGCGACACGGTAGAAGTCACAGACAATGGCGATGGAACATACACATTAACACCAGAGCAGGGCTTCTTCGGTAACGTTGACTTAGCGTTTGATGTGAGCGATGGCACTGATGTGGTTGCCGCAAACATCGACCTAAAAGTTGAGTTCGTCAACGATGCGCCAGAAGCGACGCCAATGGTGGCAGATGTCGACGAAGATGGTTCAATCCTCGTTACACAAGAAATGTTGTTGGAGAACGCGAGCGACCAAGATGGCGATGAGTTGTTTGCAAGCGCGCTTGAAACTAACGATCCAAATGCCAGCATTGTAGACAATGGTGATGGCACGTACACAGTGACACCTTCAGAGAACTTCAATGGCGATATTGCATTCACTTATGAGGTGAGCGACGGTGAGCTGAGCACGTCTAATGATATGACATTGACCGTTAATCCGGTGAATGACATTCCAATTGTTGCTCCAGGAATGTACCACATCGAAGAGGATGGCAGCATCCTGTTCACTCAAGAAGATCTATTGAGTGCTGCAATTGATATTGATGGCGACGACCTAAGCGTTACCAGCATCAATTACTCTGGTGATGAAGGCACAGTAACCGACAACGGCGATGGCACGTTCAGCTTCGTTCCTGAAGAGCACTTCAGTGGTGATCTGCAGTTCAGCTTTACTGTGACAGACGGTACGGATGAAGTTGAACAAGACATTAATGTTCACATTGAAGCAGTTGCTGATGCGCCTGACTTAGTTATCACGGATGGTGATGGTGTTAACGTCGACGACCAGGCGATTTTGGTTGAGCCAGGCGGTATTGTTGAACTGAACATTGCTGCGGCACTTGTCGACCAAGACTTGTCTGAAACACTCACTGTTACAGTAGATGGTGTGCCAGAAGGTTCGGTTATTCAATACGATAACGAAGGCGTTCTGAATGACCAAGAGAACGGTATCACCAGTTACAACGACACTGAAATCACAGTAACGTTTGAAGGTGAGACGGCTGGCTACCAAAACGCTGCGGGTTACTACAAAGTAGACGAAGACGGCAACATCACAGGTGTTGAAGTTGTTTACGAAAACGCATCACAAGTTGGTGGTGGCGGCGACCTTGTTCCAGGGCAAGATCAATTCAGCTTCCAAGTCGAGGAAGGCGAAAGCTTTAACCTGTTCTTAATTCCAAACGGACATCAGCACAACGACTTTGATGCGATGCAAGACGGTCAGTACGAGTTCCGTGCTGAGGATGGTTCGCCTGCGAACATGGATACGGTTGATCCTCAACTTGTCTTTGTGGCTGCTGATGGAACCGAGACAGTGATTCAAGGCCAGAATGGTGACGCGATCTTCCATGGTGGTTCAAGCTCTCAGCTAAACCAAGATGGTATCGAACATACTCGTACTACGGTTAATGAAGACGGCGAGCTGGTTTACGGATTTGAAGATTTGTATGGCGGCGGAGATGCTGACTATTCTGACTTCAACTTCACAATCGATGTCGGTGAAGTGAACAGCCAAATCTACAGCGGTGAAGTAACGGTTGGCCCTGATGGTACGGTGAACTTACCAACAACGGCTATCGAAAATGCGTTACAAATCCAGTTACCAGAAGACTTCAATGAGCAGCTTGAAGTTCATGTAACCGCAACTGCGACAGAGTTATCGAATGATGATTCTGAAACGGTATCTCAAACCATCTACATTAACGCGACAGGCGCGCACATTGAGCACGCACCTGAAGCACTTCCGGTTTCTGCAACGGTTGAAGAAGATGGTTCAATCATCATTACGCAAGAAGACTTATTGGCTAATGCGCGTGATTTAGATGGCGATCAGTTGACGGCTCTGAATTTAGCAACCGATGATGAGAGCGTTACGATTACCGATAACGGTGATGGTACGTACACATTAACGCCAGATGCTGATTTCAATGGCGATGTGAGCTTTACGTTTGATGTGTCTGATGGTGATGATGTTGTCTCTACCAACCTTGAGTTAACAGTTTCACCAGTAAATGACGGTCCAGAAGCACAAGACCACGCATTCACAGTCGGCGAAGATGGCGTGTTAACGTTCAATGACCAAGACCTATTAACAGGTGCAACGGACATTGAAGGGGACGACCTAAGTGTTGAAGGTGTAACTTACACTGGCGCAGATGGTGTCCTAACCGATAATGGCGATGGCACCTACAGTTTCGCGCCGAATGAAAACTTCAATGGCGATGTGAACTTCTCGTTCAATGTATCAGATGGAACCGATACGGTAACCGCTAACATTGATGTGAGCGTGACGCCAGAGAATGATCCTCCGGTTGCGGGTAGCACGTCTTACACGGTTCATGAAGACAACTCTATTACGATCAGTAACGAACAATTGCTAGCGAACTCTTCGGATATTGAAGGCGAAGTCGCAATTGATAACGTGACTTACAGTGGTAGCGACGGTGTTCTGGAAATCAACGGTGACGGCACATATACCTTCTCTCCAAACGAGAACTTCAATGGCGAAGTTAGCCTAGATGTTGTCGTGACGGATGAAGATGGCGCGACTGAAGCAACAACGGCGGGCATTACAGTCCTTGAGGTGAACGATCCGCCAGTTGCTGGCCCAACGTCATACACCATCGATGAAGATTCAGTACTGACTTTCAATGAGTCTCAAGTTCTGTTGAACGCTTCTGATATTGAAGGTGATGTTGAGCTTGTTGAGATCAACTACGATGGCCCAGACGGTATCTTCTCAATCAATGGTGACGGTACATGTAGCTTCGCTCCGAATGAAAACTTCAACGGCCAAGTGCAGTTGGATGTGACCATTCAAGATGAAGACGGCGCTCAAGTTGATACGTTTATTACGGTTGATGTATTACCAATCAACGACGTGCCAGTATCAGGCGACCTGGCATACAGTGTTGAGGAAGACGGTTCGATTACCTTGAGCCAAGAGCAGCTTCTTTCTCAAGCAAGCGATGTAGACGGAGACGACCTTACTGCTTCTAACTTGATTGTTGATGGAGACGCGACGGTTGTTGCTAACGATGACGGCAGCTTTACCATTACGCCAGATGCGAACTTCAATGGTGACATTGACCTAACGTTCGACATTAGCGACGGTACAGACACGCTCGTTGCGACGGCTGACCTAACCGTTAACCCAGTCAATGACCTTCCACAACCACAAGATCAAACGTTCAGCATCGGCGAAGACGGCATCTTGAACTTCACTGATGAAGACTTGCTGACAGGTGCGACTGACATTGATGGGGATGACCTGTCGGTTGAAGGCGTTACTTACACAGGTGCGGATGGTGTTCTTACTGATAATGGCGATGGAAGCTACAGCTTTGCGCCAAACGAAAACTTCAATGGTGATGTGAACTTCAGTTTTGATGTGTCAGATGGCACGGATACAGTTCAAGCCAACATTGATGTCAGCGTGACACCAGAGAACGATCCACCGGTTGCAGGTAGCACGTCTTACACCGTTCATGAAGACAACTCAATTACCATCAGCGACGAACAGTTACTTGCTAACTCTTCTGACATTGAAGGTGATGTGGCAGTCGATAGCGTGACTTACACTGGCGCTGACGGTGTCTTTGAAGACAACGGTGACGGTACTTACACCTTCTCACCAAACGAAAACTTCAACGGCGAAGTTAGCCTTGATGTTGTCGTAACTGATGAAGAGGGCGCAACTGAAGCGACCACCGCGGGTATTACTGTACTTGAGGTGAACGATCCACCAATCGCAGGCTCAACGAGCTACTCAGTCAACGAGGACGAAGTTATCACCATCAGTTCAGAGCAACTGTTGGCGAACGCTTCTGATATCGAAGGTGAAGTGGCAATTGATAGCGTTAACTACACAGGTTCAGACGGTATCTTTACCGACAATGGTGACGGAACATTCAGCTTCGCACCAAACGCTAACTTCGATGGCGATGTAAGCCTTGATGTTGTCGTTACTGACGAAGAAGGCGCAACCGTAGCAACCAACGCAAGCATTGATGTTCTGCCTGTTAATGATGCTCCAGTATCGGGTGACTTGGCGTACAGCGTGGACGAAGACGGTTCAATTACCTTGAGCCAAGAGCAATTACTTGCTCAAGCGAGCGATGTTGACGGCGATGACTTAACAGCGGCTAATCTAACTGTTGGTGGTGATGCAACAGTTACAGCAAACGATGATGGTAGTTTCACTATCACGCCAGATGCTAACTTCAATGGCGACATTGATTTGAACTTCGACATTACTGATGGCGATGCGACGCTTCAAGCAACAGCTGACCTAACGGTTAACCCAGTTAATGACTTGCCAACAGTCGGTGAGCCACAATTTGTGACTCAAGAAGACACCAGCTTTACCTTCACAGAAGAACAACTGCTGCAAAATGCGGGCGACATTGATGGTGATAACCTATCGGTTGAAAATGTGGCTTCAGATAGCGGTACTTTGGTTGATAACGGCGACGGCACTTACACATTCGCACCGAATGAAAACTTCGACGGCAATGTGAATGTGACGTTCGACGTGAATGACGGTACCGCGACAGTACCAGCAGAAGCGACGATTGATGTTCAATCTGTGGTTGATATGCCAGAGCTGTCGATTGCTTCTGACCTAGTGATTGCTTCAGACAACTTCGAGTCTGGCTCAAACGGTTGGAATACAGGCACAGAAAGCTCTCAAGGCTTCGAGTCGGGTGACATGCTAGGTCGTATTGGTGGAACGGGCGGTGATGAAGCCGTCAGCAAAACTTACGACATTCCAAGTGATGTGAGCGAAGTTAATATCTCGTTCAACTTCTACGAAATTGATTCTTGGGATGGTGAGTCGTTCCAAATCTTTGTCGGCGGTGAAGAGCTAACGACATTAGATAATTCTGCGTTCCGTACTCAAGATGGCACAACAACGCTTTACGATTCAGAAGGAAATGAAGTCGGCGAAGTGGTTCATGGCGTATCGCAAGGTGAAGGTTTCAGTGGTTGGAACGACCAAGCGCACCAAATCAACCTAACGGTACCCGTTGAAGACGGCCAACTTGAGTTAGGCTTCGGTTCAACCTTGAACCAAGGTGTGAGTGATGAGTCGTTTGGCATCGATAACATTGAAATCACAGTGTCTGACGCGGATTACCAAATCATTGGTACCGAAGATACACCTGTACCACTTGATATTGATGCGGCGCTTACTGATACCGATGGTTCAGAAAACCTTGCTATTTTGATTGAAGATGTGCCGGAAGGCAGCTCGCTTTCTGCAGGTACCGATAACGGTGATGGCACATGGTCATTGCAACCAGGCGAGCTAGAAGGGCTAGAGTTTATCCCTTCAGGTGACTTCAATGGTGATGTGGTTCTAACTGTGAATGCAACATCAACAGATGTTGATACCGGTACAACCGCAACAGCTACGCAAGACGTGACGATTCACATCTCACCTGCGAACGATGCTCCAGAAGTTGACGGTGATATTAGTGCCGTTACAGCCGAAGATAACAGCATCACGCTAACTCAAGAGCAGTTGCTAGAGCACGCTGTCGACATTGATGGTGATGACCTATCAGCAATCAACCTAACCACCAATGATGAAAATGCGACCGTTCAAATGAACGACGATGGCAGTTTCACCATTACACCGAGTGAAAACTTCAACGGTAATATCGAATTTAGTTACGATGTAACCGATGGAGAAGACATGGTCGCGGCTGGCCTAGACTTGACGGTAACACCTGTCAATGATGCGCCAGAGCCACAAGACCAAGCATTCACTATTGGTGAAGATGGGGTTCTTAACTTCACTGACGCTGACCTGTTAACGGGTGCGACGGATGTTGAAGGTGATGACCTAACAGTCGAAGGTGTGACATACACTGGTGCTGATGGTGTGCTTACCGACAATGGTGACGGAAGCTACAGCTTTGCGCCAAACGAGAACTTCAATGGTGATGTGAACTTCAGCTTTGATGTGTCAGATGGCACGGATACGGTTCAAGCCAACATTGATGTGAGCGTGACGCCTGAGAACGATCCACCAGTGGCGGGTAGCACGTCTTACACTGTGCATGAAGACAACTCAATCACGATCAGTAACGAACAGCTATTAGCCAACTCTTCAGATATTGAAGGTGAGGTTGCGATTGATAGCGTGACTTACACTGGCAGTGACGGTGTGTTCGAAGACAACGGTGACGGCACTTACACCTTCTCGCCAAACGAGAACTTCAATGGTGATGTGAGCTTAGCGGTTGTTGTTACCGATGAAGAAGGGGCAACAGAAGCGACCACCGCGGGAATCACCGTACTTGAGGTGAACGATCCGCCAATCGCAGGCTCAACCAGTTACTCAGTCAACGAAGATGAAGTTATCACCATCAGTGCAGAGCAACTGTTGGCGAACTCTTCTGATATTGAAGGTGAAGTGGCGATTGATAGCGTTACTTACACCGGCGCTGACGGCATCTTTACTGACAATGGTAACGGTACATTCAGCTTTGCACCGAACGCAAACTTTAACGGTGATGTTAGCCTCGATGTAGTGGTGACAGATGAAGACGGTGCGACAGTAGCCACCAGCGCAAGTATTGATGTTCTTCCAATTAACGATCCACCAGTATCGGGTGACTTGGCTTACTCTGTGGATGAAGATGGTTCAATCACGCTAAGCCAAGAGCAACTGCTTGCTCAAGCATCGGATGTGGACGGCGATGATCTTACCGCTGCCAACCTAACCGCGGGTGATAACGCGACCGTTACGGCAAACGATGATGGTTCATTTACCATTACCCCAGATGCTGACTTCAATGGCGATATTGACCTAAGCTTCGACCTTTCTGATGGTACTGAAACGGTTGTCGCAACGGCCGACCTTACTGTGAATCCAGTGAATGACATCGCAGTTGTAGAAGATGTGGCTTACACCATTGAAGAAGACGGTTCACTTACCTTTACAGACGAGCAACTGCTAGCGGGTGCTTCTGATATTGATGGTGATGAGCTTTCAGTTGCCGACGTGTCTTACACTGGCACAGAGGGTGTGTTCACCGACAATGGCGATGGCACTTACACCTTTGCACCGAACGAGAACTTCAATGGTGACGTAAGCCTAGACTTCTCAGTATCTGACGGCACTGAGACAGTCGATGCAAACATCGACGTAACGGTAACAGACGTTAACGATGCACCTGTGGCAGGCGCAACGTCTTACCAAATGAACGAAGATGGCACCATCACATTGAGCCCTGAGCAGTTGATTGCTAATAGCTCCGATGTGGACGGTGAAGTGTCGCTTGATAGCGTGAGCTACTCAGGTGCAGACGGTATCTTGGTTCAAAATGAAGATGGTTCGGTAACGTTCGCACCAAACGAAAACTTTAACGGCGACATCAACCTTGATGTGACGGTTATTGATGACGACGGTGCGACGGCTCAGACTACCGCTGGTATTGAAGTCATTGCAGTTAATGACGCACCTGTTGCCGGAAACGTGGCTTACTCGGTTGATGAAGACGGTTCAATTACGCTATCTCAAGAGCAGTTGCTGGCTAACGCATCCGATGTTGATGGTGATGCACTAACCGCAAGCAACCTATCTGCAGGTGACAATGCGACAGTAACAGCGAACGAAGATGGTTCATTTACTATCACTCCGGATGCTGATTTCAACGGTGACATTGATTTGAGCTTCGATGTGTCAGATGGCCTTGAAACTGTTCAAGCTGGAGTCGACCTAACGGTTAACCCAGTCAATGACCTACCAACAGCAGAAGACCAAAACTTTACTGTTGAGGAAGATGGAACGCTAATCTTCACGGATGCAGACCTACTAGCAGGTGCTGCAGACATTGACGGCGATGACTTGTCTATCGTTGACGTGTCTTACACGGGCGCAGAAGGTGTGTTCACTGATAACGGTGACGGCACTTATAGCTTTGCTCCGAACGAGAACTTCAATGGCGATGTCAACCTAGGCTTCACAGTGACTGATGGCACTGAGACAGTCGATGCCAATATTGGTGTGACGGTAACGGATGTTAACGATGCGCCGGTAGCGGGTTCTACGTCTTACCAAATGAACGAAGATGGCACCATCACAATCAGCCCTGAGCAGTTAATTGCTAATAGCTCTGACGTTGATGGTGAAGTGTCACTTGAAAGCGTGACTTACTCAGGCTCTGACGGCACCTTGGTTCAAAACGATAATGGGTCTGTGACCTTCACGCCAAACGAGAACTTTAATGGTGATATCAGCCTAGATGTGGTCGTGACCGATGATGACGGTGCAACGGCAACAACAACGGCAGGTATCGAAGTTCTGGCTGTGAACGATGGACCTGAATCTGAGGATGTGAAACTAACCACAGCCGAAGACAGCACCATTCTTATCACACAAGACATGTTGTTAGCTCAAGCTACCGACATCGATAACACCGCAGACGAGCTGTCGGCTTCTGGTCTACAAATCGACCCTAGCTTGGGTGAGTTGCTAGATAACGAAGATGGTACTTGGTCATTTACACCAAACGAAAACTTCAATGGCGATGTGCCAATGACGTTTAACGTTAGCGATGGCCAAGAGACAATTTCAGTCGACGGCAACATCGATGTTACGCCAGTGAATGATGCACCTGAAGCGCCAACCATTGAGATGCAAGGCGAAGAAGATGTGGTCATGGTGATTGACCCTGCTTACATCGCGGGTCAAGTGACAGACCTTGATGGCGACGAGATCAGCATTGAGAGCATCACAGTACGAGCACCAGCGAATGCGACCTTAACTCAGCAACCAGACGGCATGTATCACTTAGTGACTACTCAAGACTTTAATGGCTTAGTAGAACTCGGTTATCAAGCTACTGACGGTGAAGAAGTGGTTGATGGCTCGCTGAATGTGGATGTCATTCCGGTTAACGACGCACCATTCAATGTCGGCAACGCAATGATGACCACCAACGAAGATGGCGCGTTCACCTTCGATGCTGGCGACTTGATGAACTTGTTCGGTGACATTGATACCGCAGACCTTGTTGTTTCTCGCATTATCACCGCAGACGGTGAAGATGGCGGAGAAGTTACAGACAACGGTGATGGTACTTGGACATTCACACCAACAGGCGACTTTGCGGGTGTTTCTGACCTACAAGTTGTCGTGAGTGACGGTGAGTTCGAAACGGTTCTCGATGTTCCTGTGTACGTACGTCCTGTCGCAGATGGCGCGGTTATTTCAACTGACCATGACGGTCCATTAGTCTTCGGCGAAGATGAAACGGGTCACTTGGGACTGAACGTTGGCCTAGTCGATGATTCAGAAACACTAAGTAACTTGGTGATGACAGGTTTCCCTGTTGGATTCGAGGTAACAGATGGTGTGAATACCGTGATGATCACCGAGCCGGGTCAATACATCGACCTGTTCGACTGGGATATCTCAAACATTCAAATGACGCCGCCTGAAGACTTCCATGGTGAGTTCTTCGTAACCGTAAGCGCAACAACGGTTGATTACGGAGATGAGCCGGAAGCGTTTGATGATGGTATCGATTCAGGTGATTTCGAAACTGTGGCGGGTGATTCCATCATCCTAACGGCGGACGACCTAATCGGATTGGCTGAGAATGTGGATGCTGACAGCGATGATGAAGTGAAACTGGTTCATCTTGCTGACCGCAGCCAAGGTGAGATTGTCGATAATGGCGATGGCACTTGGACGTTCACACCAGCACCAGGCTTCACGGGCGAAGCAGACATTGCGTACGTAGTTGATAAAGATGGCGTGCTTCATGATGAGCAAACTGGCGTAGTCGTGAAAGAAGGCGACTCACAAGAGAATGCAGCACCAGAAGTTAACAGCATCACAACGACGGAAATCGCAGCGGATGCCACCTTGTCGTTCACTGATGAAGACATGTTAGCGAACCTGAGCGATGCGGAAGGCGACAGCTTGAGCATTGAGTCAGTAAGCTTGATGGAAGGTCAGGGTGTAATAGAGAGCGATAACCAAGGTAACTATCAATTCACACCTGCTGAAGACTACACCGGAGATGTTCAAGTTGGGTTTATAGCGACCGATGGCGAAAATCGCATCGAAAGCTTCTTCAATGTGGATATCCAAGGCGGAGATGAAGTGGCGGCGAGTGAAGGTTATGCCATAGCTGATGATGGTTCACTAACTATCACGGATGCACAGCTGGTGGATGAGTTGGGCGTGAGTGATTCTGCACAAGTTGTTGATGTTGCAGACGCGAACGATGCTGGCTTCTTTGCTCAATCTGGTGACGGTGAGTGGACTTACTGGCCGAACGAAGACTTCGATGGCAACCTAGCGATGAATGTTGAAGTTAACGACGGCGGTGAAGTATCAAGTCACAGCTTAAGCATCCAAGTTGAAGATGATTCAGTACAAAGTGATGAACCACAAGTCCAAGCTGCTCAAGAAACAGAAGAGCAACAAGTGGAAGTGGCTCAACAAGCTGATGACCAAGCTCAAGATGCTGAAACTGAAGACAGTACAGCCGATGTAACCGCGGCACCGGGCGATACTATCTCTATCTCGATTCCAGATGAGGTGAGTGGTAACGAATCGGTTGATTACGCTGATATGTCTGGCTTACCTGAGGGCGCTACTGTGAGCAACGCACTGGATAACGGTGATGGTAGCTTCACAATCAGTGGCAACCTAGAGCAGCCTGTATCCGTTGAACTTCCAGAAGGTTATGAAGGTACTAGCGAGATCCAATTCCAAGGTTACGACGAATTGGGTAGCTCAATAGACGGTGCTAGCGGTTCTGTTGAAGTTGAGGTCGATGATCAATACACCATGCAAGGTTCTACGCAAGAACAGCAACCGGACATGGCGGGTATGGAATCTGGTGGCAGCGACTGGACAAGTTCAGGTGGTCAAGACCAAGGTGTTGACTTCACGGACGACTCTGGAAGCTTCGATTCAGATTCTCAAACTGGAACTGATCAAGGCAACGACTTCGACCAAAGCTCGATTTAATCGAGAGAGCTTAGTTTTAGTCTAAACCGACATTTAGTCTAAGCCAACAAGGAGATAGGGCAGCGTAAAGTTGCCCTCATTAAAGCCATGTAGAGTTATTGATACATGGCTTTTTTTAATTTTTTTGTTGTTTGTTTCGATAAATAAACTTGAGAACAGGTAAATATGTCCTTAATTATTAGAAGGGTCAGTTAGACAGGAGGGACGACATGTATCGTTATGTCAGTTCACCGCAAGCGTCGAAGTACATAGTGCCACCACCTCAACATCGAGAGTTGTCGAGTGTGGATGTGCCTGAGTCCGAATTAGAGATGCGAGAAATATTGAATAATTGGTTTGCTGATGGTTTAGCGCCCATTATTGAAAGTGAAGATGACTACATCTCTGCGAGCGATCACGTTCGATTTGAAAAGCTTAGCCGCACCGTTGGGATGTTGTTGAGAAACAAAGATTATTATTTTGCGGCTAAACGGATTTTATCAGTGTGGGAACAAGATTGTCTTGAAACCACTTATATCAATTATCTCATTTTGCGCAGTGAGCGAGTCACTTCTTTAAGGTAAGTTAATGGTGTGGCATTTGTCATTTTTCATTAGGCATTAGGGATTAGCGACTTAGGGTTCGTGTGCTTACGATTTTTTTATTTTTCTAACGAATCAGCAAACAAAAAGGGCAAGCTTGGAGGCTCACCCTAAAGGTCTTTGTTTTGGCTTAACGTTATTTTCAACTAATTCTCAACTGGGCTACGACTTACACCCAACCATCAAATTTGAGTCGTTTTTGAATTCTTTCGACCGCTTCTTTCTGCATTTGTCTAACACGTTCATTAGAAACATTCACATCCAACATTTGTCCGACCTCAGACAGCGTTTTCACCTTGTTATCAAAGAAACCAAAACGGTGGATGAGCACCTTTTGTAATTTTGGAGGAAGTGTATAGATGATTTGTTCTAGAGCTTGGGTAAAGGATTGATCCTCACAATCTTGTTGAGGGTCTGGGATATATTCACTTTCGCATTGATCAAGCACCATAGGCGCATGGCTAGTTCCAACCGTTGTCGTCACGTCAATAAACCCGCTTAACGCCACCAGTTGATCGACGCGTTCGGCCTTTACACCTGAACTGTCTGATAGCTCAGAAATTGAAACCTCTTTACTCATTTTTTTGCTTGCATCGAGCTTTTTTGAGGCGAGGCTGTTTATTTCTTTACACACGTGGGCTGGCAATCGAACGGTTCGACCCGTGTTCATGAGTGCGGCTTCAATGTTTTCGCGGATCCACCAAACAGCATAGGTTGAAAAACGATAGCCTGGTTCTGGATCGTATTTGTCGATGGCCTTAATCAAGCCAATGTTGCCTTCCTCGATCAGGTCGAGTAGGGTGAAATTATTGCCTTTACGTTTTAGGTAACTCTTTGCGATTTTCACAACAAGGCGCAGGTTTGATTCGATCATGACATCACGCGCTTTTTTATCACCCGCGCGATTCAATTTTGCGTAATACACCTCATCTTCACGCGACAGCAGATCAATGCCAACAATATCTTTCAGATAATGAGCATAAGGGTCTGCACTGGTAGAAAATGATTCGGTAATGGGTGTTTCATCCGTGAGCCCCTGAAACGCAGCAAAACTATCGTTGTTCATTTCCTTGTCCTTATCTAGCCGACTGAACGTTTTAGTTTTTTTTATTATGCCACCAAGTGATTAACGCTTGGTTTCATTAGAGTGTAGATAACAATTTCTTCTTTACCAATAAATAAAATGCAATTTCGTATGTTTATGTCACAAAAAGATCTACAAATATTTAACTATTTTGCATCTCATCAAGTGTGTTGGTTTTTCGTTTAAAACATTAAGACGGATAGTTTATAAAGCATGTGTTATACATCGGTTTATCTAGATAAATGACGTGAATTTATAGGTGTGGGTTAGAACTATAATTGAGAGGAGAAATGATGAGAAAAATGTTAAGAGTCGAGGTTCAATGTTTCCAAGCACCTCAACTCTTTTAGCTGTGTCGGCTGTTAAGTATCGCCATGCACGTTTTAATTCTATCGACTAATAAGTGCTAAGAACCTCATCGATTTGCTGATTAATGATCTTCATTTCGCTGTAGATAACCGAAAGATCATCATCTTGCGGCGCAAGCTTATTGAGTGTGTTTTGTTCTACTCTTTCCAATGCAACTGTGGCCGTTTCTTCACCAAAGCTGGCTAAAATGCCTTTTAAGGTGTGCACGGTAAAATGAAGCTTGCCCCAATCTTGTTGTTGAACCAACTCTTCGATCTCTTGTAGCGAATTGCCATGGTCTTCTTGATATGTAGACAAAACGGCGTAAATGACGTCTCTGTCATTGTCTAAATAGGCGTTTAAAGCATCAAAGTCTAGCATGTGGACTCCTGTCGGCTGAATGTTGAAAATGGGCTAGGCGGCTTAGTGGAATAACCATACCTTGATGAATCACTAATCCATTGATTCCATTTTGGAGGAAGTTCTAACTGTAAGATTTCTTCTAGATAGTCGTCGCTAAGTTTCTCATCTATATGAGCTTTATTGACGGCGTATATATAGTCAAGTTTGGCGGCAACTGAATATGGGTAACTGTGAATGTAGTCCTTTATTTCTTGGATCGAACCCAAATTTTCAATGTTTATACACGTTGAAGGGTCGACATTTTTGGACTCAAGTTGGTGATTTATGGCTTCTCCACGAGATTTGAGACATTCCACTGTTAAATGATAAAGAGAGTACTCACCAAAGTGGGCGAGCATGGGTAATAACTGAGTGAGCAAATAAGTCGGTTGGCTGTGGAAATTGTTCGCTAACAGTGTCGAAGCTCTAATCACTTTTTTGTGGGCAATCTGAGGGCTATTTTCGATGAGCAATATGCTGCTCTGAAATAGGGCAAGGCTGGCCAAAACTTGCTGCTGTTGTTTTACCGGAAGTTTCAGGTTTACCAACTCGGTGAATTGATTGGCGTGCTCAAGCAAAATACGTTTGTACTTTAGTTGCGTCTCGCGCTGATACGTTGCTTTTAAGGAATTAAAGTGCGCACCAATGGAATGGATGACATCAATGTCAGCAGCTGAAATGTGGGTTGCATACATCTCACCTAACTTTATGATCATATGTGTGTTATCTGCGTTCTCAGCTAAGTCGATGGCCCTGATTGCACGATGGCTGATGCTGGGAGTCATCTCAAATGCACGAATCGCTAATTTAAGAGCAGGCAGCAGCATTTTATGTTTTTCATAGATACAGCTTAAGCAGTCAATCACGCTCAATGAGAGTGGCTGTGCTATTAGAAAATTGTGGAGCTTATCTATGGCTAAATTTGGCTTGCCTAAGCTGTCGAGAATCAGCGCCTCAGCCACCAATTTGGTTGGGTGCATGTTGGTTTTGGAGTTGTTAATGACGCTAGAGAGTAACTGCCATTTCTTACCTGCAATTAAATGTTCAATCAATGTCGCTTCGAACTGAACGCTAGTACCATTAGGGGAGATCGCCAAAGCTTGAGCTAATCTCTCTTGACTGGCAATGGGATACAAATCATTCAGTTGGGTGAGTTTCTTTGAAACGGACACGGCACTTTGGATCTTTTTACCCAACGTTTGAGTATTAATCGGTTTAGAAACGAAGTGGTGTGCTTCACCTGAAAGGGCGGTTAATACTGTTTCCTGACGCATATCCCCAGAGAGCAAGATTGTCGCCACAGTATGATCGATGAGGCGGTTTCGATACAGAATGCCCAACAGCTCAAAGCCAGTAAAAGACTGTTCTAAGTGGTAGTCAATGAGGAGTACATGAAAAGAGTGTGTCTCGACCGCTTTAATGGCTTTTCGATAGTCGGTCGCAATAAAAATACAGTCGCGCGAAACTCCCAAACTAGCCAGTTGCTGCTTAATAAGTATTGTTGCGCTTTTAGAGTCGTCGACGATCAAAATTCGAAGGTCTGTTGGTAAGGTCAAATCCATTTTCCTTAATACCAAATGTTATTTTTTAATTTAGGAGTCAAGTTGCACATTGTCAAGGTGCCTATATCACATACAAACACTCAATAAACTATTGGTAATTAAAGAGTATTAGATAACATTTATGAAAGCCTTCAAACGCAGGTGACTTTTACCTGATTTTAGTGGGGTTATACGTGTTTTAGAAATAAAAAAGAGGCAAGCCGATAAGCTCACCTCTCTGTTTATTATTCGATTTTTTATTCGAAATGTTGTTCTTTGCTTGAAGCTTTATTTACCGAAAATCCTGCGCTAATCACGCATGTTTAGAATCAATACTGCAGCTAAAGCCAAGAACGCCGTCATCATTAAGAACACATCGTTGTAAGCCATGATGGCAGCGTCACGTTGCATTGTGCCAAGTAAACTTGCTTGTGCTTGTTGCATCGCAGTTGCGGCATCACTTCCTGACTGAATGAAAAACGCTTGTTGTTGCTGAAGCGTCTGCCAACCAAGTTGACTCACTGAAGGTAGCGACTCCTTGATGTGTGCTAAGTGCTCACGGGTTTTGTTATCCAATAGCGTAGCGATAATCGCGATGCTGAAAGCGCCCCCTAAGTTCCGCATTACGTTGGTTAACGTTGATGCGTCTGGCGTGTCCATTTTGCTGATGTTCTTCATGGCAACCAAAGACAGCGGAACCATGATGAACGGACTACCAATAGCACGCAGAACCATAGATAAAATCAGCTGTTGCCCGCCAAAATCGATTGTCATGTGTGTATTTACGTAACAACTAAAACCGAACATCGCGAAGCCAAAGGTAACCAAGTACTTAGGCTTAATGATCTGTGTTAGCTTTGGCACAATTGGGAATATCAGAAGCTGTGGGAAACCCATCCACATTAGCACTTCACCAATTTCCATCGCGTTATATTGCTGAATTTGAGTGAGATACATCGGTAGAACATAGATAGAGCCGAGCAATGCCATTCCTAGAATCAAATAGGCGATACAAGACATCGCAAATTGCCCATCCCGCAATAGCCGCAGGTTAACCAATGGCTTCTTGTGTTGGAGTTCGTTTATCACGAAGTAAACCAAACTCACCGCCGACACGATACTCAAGCCAATAATAAAGCTCGAACTGAACCACTCTTCACGGTTACCTTCTTCTAACACCACTTCCAAACAACCTAGCCCTAATGCCATGGTGGCGATACCAAACCAATCGGCTTTTTTCAGCGTGCCAAGGTCGAGCTTTTCATCGTCCAAGCCATATCGGATCATGGTGATCACAAGCAAAGCTGGCGGAATATTGATGTAGAAAATATAGTGCCACGAGAAGTTCTCCGTCAGCCAGCCACCAAAGGTAGGGCCAATCGATGGAGCAAAGGTCGCGGTTACACCAAACAGTGCCATACCCACAGCACGCTTGTTGACCGGCAATAACTGAATCACCAGCGAGAAAGCAAGCGGGATTAGAGCACCACCACTGAAGCCTTGCATCGCGCGGAACATGATCATCGAGATCATGTTCCAAGAGAACGAACACAACAAAGATGAAATGGTGAAAATGGCTGTCGTCCACGTGATATAACGGCGTTTACCGAGCGCTTTAGAAAGCCAACCACTGAGTGGGATAGCGATCATCTCTGCGACTAGGTAAGACGTAGAGATCCACGAGCTTTCATCCAAGGTGGCTGATAGCGCACCTTGAATATCTTTGAGAGACGAGTTGGTGATCTGAATATCCAAGATCGCCATAAACGCGCCAATCAAGCCGCCAAATAGGGCGATCCAATGGCGTCTCGAAACCTCGTCATCATCATTTGTTTGGGTGACAACACCAGCGTTACTCATGGTCTAGCCTCGTTTATCGATGGTCGCTACCACAGACAAACCAGGAAGCAGTCGACCTTTCAACTCTTGCTGATCTGGAATAGTAATTTTAACCGGTACACGTTGAACGATTTTAGTGAAGTTACCGGTCGCGTTTTCTGGTGGTAGGAGCGCAAATTTAGCGCCAGTCGCAGGGGAGAAACTGTCTACCACACCTTCAAGAGGCTGCCCCGGGAACGCATCCAACTCTACTTCAACCGTCTGACCTTTGTGAATACCACTTAGCTGTGTCTCTTTGAAGTTGGCTTCAATCCACACTTGGTTGTTTGGTACCAAGCTCATCAGTGGTGCGCCTGCTTGAATCAGCAAGCCTTCACGTACGCTGCGTTTACCAATCACGCCATCTGCTGGCGCGTAAATTTTGGTGTAATCAAGGTTAAGCTGTGCTTGATCTCTTTGTGCTTGAGCTTCAGTCACGGATGCGTTTGCTTGTTCGATTTCACTCGCAATCACGATTAGCTGATCATTACTTGCGACGAGGTTTGCTTTTGCTTCTTCAAGTTCTGCTTGGGTGACTTTTTGTTGTGCAACCATGCTATCGACTTCATCTTGAGACGCGTAGTTACGCTTTAGTAAGCTACGAGAACGTACCACTTGTTGAATCGCGCGTTCGTATTCAGCTTGTGCAGAATCAACGCGGCTTTCTGCTTGATTGATCTTGCTACGTTGTAACGTTTGTTGTGCCACTAGATTTTTGACGTCTGATTGCACGACGCTTAAATGGGCGTTTGCTTGAGCGAGTGCTGACTGGTAATCACGGTCATCGATTTGAACCAGCAAATCACCTTCTTTAACCGATTGGTTATCACTCACATAAGACTTAACAATATAGCCAGAGACCTTAGGGCTAATATTCGTGATGTCGCCTTGTAGGTAGGCATTGTCGGTAGATTCAAAGTACTGGCCATAGCCGTACCAGTATCCAGCACCGGCTAAACCCAATGACAGCATGATCGCAGTAGCAATAAGCGGAGCTTTTTTACGTTTTTTTGTGCTTACTGTTTGCGAAGCGTTGTTGTTCTCTGTCATTTTTTCTTTCTCATTTTGTTTTTATTTAGATGTAACGAATTGTAAATGAATTCGATTGGTTGATAAGGTAGGAAAAAAGGGAAACACTGTTGCAAAAATCTAACTAATGGCGCTTTGGGAGAAGTACGATGGACTTAAATGCTGTGACTGTTTTTACACAAGTTGTTGATTGTGGGAGTTTCACGCACGCAGCTGAAGCATTGAACATGACCAAGTCGACCGTCAGCCGAAAGCTAGACGAGCTGGAACAGCATCTAGGTGTGAGGTTGATCACTCGTTCGACACGAAGTTTAGTCTTAACGCCAGAGGGTGAGCGCTTTTATCAGTCGAGCATGCAGATGCAAGAGATCATGAACCAAGCTGAGCTAGAGGTTTCAGCCAATCAGGATTTGATCCGAGGGCAGTTAAATGTTGTGTTGCCTGTCGAATTGGGGCATCAAGTATTAGCTAAATACATCCACAGCTTCCTAAAAGAGCACCCAAACGTGACTTTGAACTTAGAACTGTCGAATCGAGAAGTCGACATCATTGCGGAGGGGATCGATCTTTACGCACAAATTGGTGAGCTAGTGGACTCGAGCTTGGTTTCTCGCTACCTCACAACATCAAAGCGTGTATTGGCAGCCAGCCCGGAGTATTTAGAGCAGTTCGATGACGTCTCTTCACCCGATGATCTTGAACCGCCATTCAGAATGATTGAGGTGGTGAACAAGGCCGTGCGTCTACCCAAGTGGCATTTACAATTAGAAGGCGGAGAGTCGATTTTGATCGATCTGCCGTGTCAGTTGCGGGTGAATACCATCACGGCATGCCTAACAGCGTGTGTGGATGGGCTCGGCTTGGCGGTGCTTCCTGAATTCATTTGTCGGGAACACTTTAAGACAGGTAAGCTGATTCGTCTGTTACCTGAATATGAGATGCCAGAAGTTTCAGTAAGCCTAGTGTATGCAGACAGGCAGTTGATGCCGAAACGTAAAAAGGTCTTTATCGACTATCTACTGACTGCTTTTCAAAATAGAGCCAATCAAATAACGAAATAAAGGCATATTGTATTGGGAGCAACAGAAGGAATCGGCTGCCTAACTGTTGATTAGTTGTAATTCATTGACAATGACCAATAACATTGAAAAGAGAAAAACGAACTTGTTAACAAGTTCGTTTTTTTCTGATTGCTAATGTAGTTGTAGGCTAAGTACCGAACTAGCTCTTTTTCTCTGTGTACTCTAGATACTCATTATTGGAAGCGAGTTGTCCATCGAGAAGGACTTTACCTTTAGGCGATACCAAAGAAAGAGTTTGAGTTTCTGAGCCTTTGCTGAGTTGCTCGGCAGAGACTTTGATTTGATAACCGTGCGACGACAGGCCATAGCGTCGAATGAAGCTGACTTGGATGTGGTGTTTTGGCTCAGCACTTTGTTTGAGTAAGGTTCCACATTGAGTCTGGCTCAGGATCTCTTGTTTGACTGGCAGCCAAAGCTCACTATCGAGTGATTTGTGATCGAGTGCGATTTGCAGCTCTTGCCACGCAACTTGAGGTTGGTCATCAAGTAGAGATTGATAGGTGTGCTGCAATGGCGTGTCGGTAAACCATGCCGCATGACTTGCGAGCGGCAATGTGTAGATCAGTGCGGTTAACGAAGTAACTTTCATTATGATTCCCCGGCCAAGCGGTAATCAACGCCACGATGTGTTTCTATATTCAATGTTGGCAGCTTCTGGCGTAAGCGCAGTATGTGATTATCAATAGTTCGGGTACTAGGAAAAGCCTGATATCCCCAAATCTTATTGAGTAATTCATCTCGGTGAAACACACGACTTTGGTTCTGAACAAACAGTACCAATAGCTGAAACTCTTTAGGTTTTAGTGTTACAGGGCTTTCATCCAGATAAGCGATCCGTTCCGACAAGTTGATTTGGATATTTGCGTAAGTTAAGAGGCTCACACCTAACGGACGTAGCTGGGTAATGACTCGAGCGAGTAATTCGTCGTTCGAAAATGGTTTAGTCACATAGTCTTTGGCACCCGCCATTAAACCTTCAACACGTTGTTGAACTTCTACTTTAGCGGTCAACACAATCACAGGCAGCGCTTTGAGGAGCAACCAGTTTGGAAGGTGTTGCAAGCTGTCGATCCAGTATCACAAGATCGGCTCGAAACCATTTCTTACTGGCATTCTCTGAATCCTTCGCCCAAAGGCATGGGTAACCATTGGATTCAAAGAAGCTGACGAGGCCTTGTCCAAGCAGTTGGTCGTCTTCAATCAGCAGTAGGGTGTTCATAAGCAATTTCCAAAATACATCGGGTTGGGTTACGAAGAATAATGAGACGGCCATTCGCTTGTTTCATCAAGTGTTCGACAATAGTGAGGCCAATGCCCATGTTGTCTTGTCTGTGATTGATATTCGGTGTTGCTCGAGATACAAACCGTTGCAGAAAAGAAGGGAAGTGACCTTCGTCTTGCACCTCAATCCTGAGCTTATCAGCGAGTTCGACCTTTACCAAAACCTCACCTTTACCATGTTGTTTGGCATTCTTGATTAGATTATCCAAGCAGATGGTTAGCCAGTAATAGGGAAGGTTCAGTTCAACTTCACGCGCTTCACATTGATAAGAAATATTGTGCTTTTCACAGACATGATCGAGCCACTCTTCTAATGAAGCGTTTTGCTTCAACAAAGGCTCTGACTGATCCGAACTTAGGTACACTTTGCTGTTTTCGGTGAGCTGAGAAAGCCTTTGATAGTCAGATATTAAACGCCAAACCGCACTTTGAGTTTCATCAGAAAAGTCATCGTAGCGATTTCTAAACATTTCGACGGTTAAGCCTAGGCTAGTAATAGGCGTGCGCAGTTCATGAGTAAGAAGCTGTAAAACGAACTGCCTCTCTTTTCGTTGTTTTGTTCTTAGGTATAAGACTCTAGCGAGCCCGGAAAGCAACGTTAGCAGCAATGTAAAGATCAAGGTTTTCATGATCAGATTGTCATTGCTAGGCTCGTTTAAGCACACGTTACTGTAACGAAAAGTACAGGTTTCACCTGCCAAAGATACCTCTTGTTGCTCTGCGATAGGTTGCCAAACATCTAAGGGAATAGCTTTCCAGCCTTGTTCGCCACTTAACCAAAGCACATCATCTTGTTGCCAAGCGCGGTATCCATTGAGCAGTGCTTCTCTGCCTTGTGCACTTAGGCTTTCTAGTTTGTTATATAAAGGGTGCTGAGGGTTGGTAAGACTCAAAAATGGGCGTATCTGCTCGGTCACATCTGGGTAAGCGGCTAAATAACGACCAGCAAAGCTGCCACCGGCAGGGTGACGTTTGGAGTGTGCTGCAAACCAAATCGAATCCAATGTTTGTTGCTGACACAGAGCGAGCTCGAACTCGATGGCTTCATGTAATGAAGGGTTACTGCTTTCAATCGCTTGGCAGTGATCTTGTATTGACGCTAACACTGCGATGTCGTCCCAACTGAATTGGTTGAAATCAGGATAGCGGCTATTTTCATGGAGCAGAACTTTCGGATACTGAGCCAACTCTTGTTGAGATACTAAGAGTGGGGATGATTGCCAGCTCAGTTGATACAGAGTTTGCCACTTATCTTGCAAACTTTGGGCATTGACTAGGGTTGGGAGCCAAAAGATCAAGCAAAGAGCTAATGTAAACCTGCGCATCCAATCATTCTCGTTAAAAGTCGTGGGGCGAGTCTAAAGAGTTTTGGGCGCGATTTGTAACCTGAATGTCAACAAGTGTTCTTTTAACAACAAATTGTCGAGTGGGTCATGCTTTTAAATAATAAAGTACAAATACAGTAAGTATCATTTATTTGAAATAAAATAGATAATTGTGTACTTACTGTCATTATTGGGCGAAATGAGGGGACTATACTGGGCTCATACCTAATAAGAGGAACCATCATGAAACTCATCATCAAATCAGTATTGGCAATCAGTATTTTGGCTACAGGCTCTGCTCATGCGTTCGAATTAACCAGCAACGATATTCAAGAAGGTCACCCAATGGCAAAGACTTTTGAATACTCTAGTTGGGGTTGTGACGGCGATAATCAATCACCACAATTGATGTGGAAAGATGCACCAGCAGGTACCAAAAGCTTTGCTATCACAGCTTATGATCCAGATGCACCGACTGAAAGTGGCTTCTGGCATTGGGTTGCGTTTGATATCCCTGCAACTGTGAACGAGCTACCTCGCGGTGTCGACATCTCTAAAGTCGGTGGCAAAGAAGGTCGCATTGATTACGGTACAGTTGGCTACGGTGGCGTTTGTCCTCCAGAAAAAGATGGTATGCACCGTTACCAGTTCACGGTTTGGGCATTACCAACGGACAAACTTAACCTCGACGAAAATACGCCGTCGGCTGTGGTTGGATTCACGTTGAACAGCATGGCTTTAGACAAAGCTAAACTGACCGCAACTTATACACGTTAATAGCTTATGTACGTTAAAGCTTATACACGTACATAATAAGTAAACAAGGGGATGAGATGAATCATCAATATCAAGTGACGATCTTTCGTGCAGAGCAGTTACAAAAACTGCGTAATGTGAGGATTCTATCCCCTAGTATCATTCAGATTATTACAGGCAGTAAGCGCCTGTTTTGGAAAGATTCAGCGGCAGAGCTCTCACATTCTGAGCTGTTGTTTTGTGAGGCATCAGCTTCACTAAGTTTTGAGAACATGCCCCACAAAGGGCGCTTCTTGTCGCGAGTGTTCAGCTTTCAATTCCAACCTTCTCAGGCGATGCTTGATTTAAGTGAGGAACGGTCGAATGATCTGGGACTGCCTACAGTAAAAGTGGATCGAAACTTACAAGACTCACTCAATGCTCTGTTCTCTTTTGATACACAGAGCATGAGCAAAGAGACTCAACAGTTTTGGTTGCAGGGCTTGTACCAGCAATTAGCTGAAAAAGGGGTGTTGCATCTATTGTTTGTCAGTGCCAACGTCTCGTTTAGCCAAAAGCTCAGCCATTACCTTTCACATTCACCAGATGAGAAACATCCATTAGAGTCGGTGGCGGAGCGTTTTGCGATGAGCCGAGCCACATTGATTCGGAAGCTCAAACTGGAAGGCATGCAATATCGAGAGGTACTGGCTGAAGTTCGCTTGAGTCACGCGCTTTATCTGATGCAAAACGGACAGCAGAATGTGGCGATGTTGGCTCAGTCTTGCGGTTACCAATCGGAAGGGCGTTTTAGTCAGCGCTTTAAAGGCAAATTTGGTTTGTCGCCAAGTGAATACATCAAAACCGTCGTCAGCCATAGAGTCGCGACGCCATAGTCATTATGTTTGGCTTAAACGCTCACTTTCTTATCTCGTGCTGCCAATGCCGCGAAAATCGTGCACGCAAAGGCAACAGATGCGATCAACAGAATCGGCACACTCCAAGAATCTGTCTGAGCATGAAGCTTACCCACCAGCGTTGGACCAGTCGCTGCCAACGCATAACCGATTCCCTGAGCCATACCCGACAATGATGCGGCTTGGCTGCTATTCGATGTACGCAAGCCAACAAAAGAGATCGCGATAATAAATGTCGAGCAGTTGGCTAATCCAAACAGTCCCACCCAAAAGATCGCAAACTCAGGCAAATACAGAAGACCAATCAATCCAACAAATACACTCGATGCACATAGAGTGATGAGCCATTGTTGATTGTCACTTTTGGCTAAGAACGGCAGTAACAGCAGCCCCGGAACCATAGTCGAAAATTGCAGAAATCCATAAATGTAGCCCGCGTCGATTTCGCTGTAGCCAAGATCGTTCAATATCTGTGGCAACCAGCCAGCCAAAGAGTAGAAGGTAAATGAGTTAAGCCCAAGCGCTAACGTTACTTGCCACGCTACGCCGCTTTTAATCATCTGTTTCATCGGCAGAGGTTTGTCTTGTTGCTTGTTATTGCTGGCCGAAGATGAGCGTTTTCTGATTTTAGGCAACCAGATCATCAAAGCTAATATTGGATATACCAAGTTCATTAACAGCGCTAATTGCCAACCCGTGATCGTAAATAAGGTTAGATTTGAAAACGGCACCATCAAACTTGAGCCTAACGTCGACCCGATGCCCATCGTAAAGATGTACAGAGAAGTCACAGTAGCGATGCGTGTCGGGAAGCTAACTTTCACTACTACAGGCAACAACACATTACCAATCGCGATACCAAGCCCGATCATCACCGTGCCGATATACAAGGTTGGGGTTAACCCAGCAGAGCGCAGTGTAATACCCGTAGTGATCAGAACTAAGCCTAATAACAGGCTAGGATCTAGACCAATTCGTTGGGATATCTTGGTGACTAATGGTGAGAATAAGGCAAAAGTTAACAGTGGCAAAGCTGTTAAGAAGCCTGCAGCCGACGACGTAAGGTTGAGGCCTTCCATAACCTGAGAAAGCACAGGAGCCAAGCTCGTAAAAGGCCCACGAAGGTTAAGTGCTAGGAATAGAATCCCTAACATCACGAAAATGCTATTACGAAGAGAGGCGCTCATAGGTTGTTCTACTGTTTGCTTATGAGAAGACAGGCTAGCCTACAGATCATTGAATGATTACACAAATACCGTTTAAATAGGTTTACTAATGACTGAACCAGCGTCGCGCGCGCTTTACCAAAAAAGGTAATCCATGACCATATTGAATGTCCATAAACTCATCTCAGATTTCCCATTACTTCAACAATTGATTGCATTGGAAGAGGTGGTTTGGTTTAACCCAAATGTGACGACTCTGGAGCGCGGTTTGCCTTATGGGGATTAAGCGAACAAGATATTCATGATGCGAGTTTGAGGTTACAAAGGTTTGCCCCTTATCTGGTGAAGGCATTCCCTGAAACTCAAGCGACCAATGGCATCATCGAGTCTGAGCTTATTGACATTCCATCTATGAAATCAGTATTGGAAGCGCATTATCAGCAGTCTATAAAAGGGCGTTTGATGATGAAGAAAGACAGCCATTTACCGATTTCAGGTTCAATCAAAGCGCGCGGTGGTATCTATGAAGTACTAACGCATGCCGAGAAGCTAGCGATTGAAGCGGGGTTACTGTGTGAGAGCGATGACTACAGTAAGCTGCTCGAACCTGAGTTTCGTAACTTCTTCCAACAATACAGCATTGCGGTAGGCTCAACGGGTAACCTAGGTATGTCGATCGGTATCATGAGTGCAAAATTAGGCTTTACGGTCTCTGTTCATATGTCGGCAGACGCGAGATCTTGGAAGAAAAGCAAACTTCGTGAGCATGGCGTCAACGTTGTTGCAAATATGAGCTGCTAAAAAGATAAGTCATGATAGAAGAGTGTTGTTTATAGCTTGTACACACTCTTTCTCACCTCTAAATCCCACCTTAATTCAAACAATAACTTGCGCAGATCGTTATCCAAAACACACATTTTATAAATTAAGCTTCTTAGATGTTCTAACTATCAGTTAGGTTGAGTGGCATTCAACTTGATAGGGATTGAGCAATGCAGACGGACAAAGTGATACAGACAAGACACATAAACACACCAGAAAAATTACTCCAGCGTTTAGATGCGATTGGGGAGTCTTTGGAAGCATCGGGTAAGGCTCATGCTTTGCTGGGATTGGGCTCAGTAGGTATTGAAACAGAACAACTTGATCAGTATTCAGATGTCGATTTTTTCGCGATAGTACAAACGGGGCACAAGCAATATTTCTTAGACAGTTTACATTGGCTGTCTGATATTCACCCAATCGACTACGCGGTGAGAAATACCGTCGATGGCTATAAAGTCTTATACGCTGACGGAATCTTTTGCGAATTTGCGGTGTTTGAATCCCACGAGTTAGCGCATATTCCATTTGCTGAAGGGCGCATTGTTTGGCAGCAACCTGAATTTGATACTCAGTGCTGTATCCCACCACAAAAAAGGGCGGAAGAAGCTAATTCGCAAGAGTGGATCATAGGCGAAGCATTAACCAATCTTTATGTGGGTATGTCTCGTTATAATCGAGGCGAAAAGCTGTCGGGCAGTCGGTTCGTTCAATCTTACGCACTTGATCGTTTGATCGATCTTGTGGATCAAACTGAACATTCTGAGCCTGAATTTGTCGATGAGTTTATGTCGGATAGAAGACTAGAAGCGCGCTTTCCTAAGTTTGCTCAATTGCTACCAACCTTTACCCAAGGTTACGAGCGCACGGCTGAATCGGCACTTGCCCAACTAGTGTTTCTCAACACCCACTTCACAGTCAACCAAGCCATGTGTGACCGAATCACTGAACTGTGTTCCAGTAAAGATTAAGCCTATAAACTGTTAATCTTAAACCTATTTTCTTGGTGTGCGTAAATAACAGTTGTCGCTCGTCTGTATTGTTGATAGGTTTTAACCATGAAATTTAATTCTGCTTCAACTTCAACTTCAATTTTCTTTTGGTGGTGCTCTCAATAGAGCAGCACGGAATACTTACATTCTTTAGCTGCTGGACGGTAGCTAAGAATGTCATCAAAAATGTCGCCTCTTTTTATCTCCAGTAGCCTTTTTAACTTGGAGATACACCATGAATACCAACTCAAACAGCCATACCGACAGCAATAATATTGGCAGTAAGAACAATACCAACAAGCCTGAAATCATTCTGACTGGCGATAGAGCTACTGGGCCTTTGCACTTGGGTCATTACGTCGGTTCACTTAAACAAAGAGTCTCTTTGCAGCATATTCACGACCAAACGATATTGGTCGCTGACATGCAAGGGCTTACCGACAACGCCCATAATCCTTCGAAGGTTTCTTCCAACATTCTCAATGTAGTCGCTGACTATCTTGCGGTGGGTATCGACCCGACCAAGACCACGATTTGTCTGCAATCACAGTTGCCGGTGTTAGCTGAGCTCACCATGTTCTACAGCAATCTTGTTTCTATCGCTCGCTTGGAACGCAACCCAACGGTCAAAAGCGAAATTCAGAACAAGGAGTTTGGTCGCTCTATTCCAGCAGGCTTCCTCACTTATCCAATCTCACAGGCGGCAGACATCACTGCTTTTAACGCGACTTTAGTGCCTGTTGGCGATGATCAATTGCCGATGTTGGAACAAACCAATGAGATAGTAAGAAAGGTTAACTCGCTTGCTGGTAAACCAATCTTAAATGAATGTAGGCCGCTTCTCAGCAATGCATCTCGCCTCCCTAGTACTGATGGTAAAAGTAAGATGTCTAAATCGATGGGCAACGCCATTAATTTGGGTGCAACAGAGAAAGAGATCAGAGCTGCAGTCAAATCCATGTATACCGACCCAAATCATCTACGAATTGAAGACCCAGGCAAGGTAGAAGGGAATATCGTGTTCACTTATCTTGATGCTTTTCACACAGACGCTAACTATGTCAGTCAACTAAAAGAGCATTACCAAAGAGGTGGGCTAGGCGATGGACAAACTAAGAAAGTGTTGGAAGAGTGCCTGCAAGAGATGATTCGTCCTATTCGTGAAAGAAGAACTGAGTTGCTGGATGACAAAGCGCAGCTCATCGATATTTTGCGAAATGGTAGCGAAGTCGGTAGGGAAAGAACGCAAAAGGTATTGTTCGACGTAAAAGGCGTCTTTGGTTTGAATATTATCTAGCACTGGGTGCATGTAAATAAAGTCAATTAATTTGAATGCCGAGTACGATTGATTTATAAAATTAATTTTGTGAATGGAAATGAGGTTGTATGGCAACGCCTGATCTCAAATTCCAGCTTTCAATTTATGGTAATTAAATGAAAATTAACGTTTTATTCTCTATCTTATTTTCGGCTTTGGTTCTAATGTCTGGCTGTTCAGATGTTGTTAGCGATGAGTACTCGACTTATGCGCAAGCCAAACAAGAGCGATTGTTTGACAGAGGTTGGTTACCCGACATTTTGCCTAAATCTACCGTGAAGATTGAAGTGAATAACGATCTGGATGCGAATACTTCAGAAGGAAGCTTCATCATCAACAAGCCAGCATTGTCTGAATTTATTGGGAAACTAAAGCTGACTGAATCAACCAATCAATTTCAGTTTGTGGATGGCGAGAATGTTTGGGTGTTCAAGATTGGTGATGATAGTCTAGTTTCCTACACGCTCAGTAAGCGCAAAGGCTAAGTTCAGTAATTCCAACCTACATTTCTGTTATGAGTTATGTGGGTTGTCGAATGACATTGTTCACCTAACTGTGCCTAGTCACCGCCAATAAGCCCTTACCACTCTTAGTTACAGGAAGGTAATGATGGAAATCAGTCAGTTGGATCATTTGGTATTAACCGTGAAAGATTTACAAGTTACGGTCGACTTTTACCAACGGGTACTTGGAATGAAGCCTATCGAATTTGGCGAGGGCAGGTTGGCGTTGTCATTTGGAACGCAGAAGATCAATTTACACCTCAGAGGTAGCGAGTTCGAGCCAAAGGCAAGGCGTGTGCAGGTCGGTAGTGCAGATCTCTGCTTTATTACCAATATGCCAATTGCTGAAGCCACTGAACATATCAAAGCACAAGGCGTCGTGATAGAAGAGGGACCAGTACAGCGAACCGGTGCGACGGGAAAAATTGTCTCTGTTTATATTCGAGATCCTGATGGCAACCTAATTGAGCTCTCGAATTATTATTCTTAAGCACTAAACCCGTACGCTTTTGTTTACTCTTCAAGACCGTGACTGTTCGTGTTTACTCCGCTTATCACTGGATGTCGTCAGCCAAATAAAATACAATCGAACAATGTTTTATTAATTCGTGCTTTATCATTATGATGAGAAACTTACTCATATTCATCGTTAGCCTGTTCTTCTTAACAGCCTGTTCTTCAACGAGTAATCATCAGCTAGACGACGAGACATTGAGCAACGAAGACGCTATGTCGAAAAGTATAGAGGGAGAGAGTAATCTCGAGACTTCAAAGGATACAAACGCTGAGACCAGCGTTGATTCTTCCCATGATTCAATCGTTAATCATCAACCACTCACTAACCTTGATTCAAATAAAGACACGATAGCTCACGCCAATGCAGAGCCAGAATCAGTGGAGCCTTCTCAAATAGAAGCGACAGAAACAACTGAAAGCGATGCTAAGAGTGGCGGTGAAAAAGGCATCGGAAGCTATTTTATTCGTCATAATAAACCGACTAAGACGGTGATTAAATCATTAGAGGGCGTGACAGATGCATTGAACGTCATGACGTTTGGGATATTTGCCACCGGTAACGGTTAAATCGTTAACTTAGAACCACAACCTAATAGATAGAATGAAACGTGAAGGCGAGCCAGATGGTTCGCCTTTTTTGATCTTCTAAATCTGGCCACCGTTCTTCCTAAGAATCGTGCTCACTTATCTGAGCGCTGAGTCAGGCGACGGTTAACATAAATAGGAAATTATTCGTTCTGGAAGGGACTCGCCGAATTTACCCTGTTTGACTTGTTATATGCATCAAGGGTTCTAATACTCATCCCAAAGTAAGTAATGAAATCTAATCTTACAAAGACAAGTCTTATATTCACTTACGAGCATAGTAAGATGTTTGCTGTTATGTCGGTTTAGGTTTAGTTATCAATATTCTAGGGAAGAAAAATGAAGAATAAGAGTGTGTTTTTAAGTGCCGCATTGGTGATGTTGTCAGCTCATGCAAATGCATCAGACGCGAGCCATGAGTCTGTATCAGATGGTGTTATCGCAGAACAAAGAGCTAAGCTTTCTGAAAATACCCAAGGACAAGGTTTTGGCCCGCAAGCCCCACGAGATTTGGGTTCATTAGAAGGAACCAATATCAGGCTGTTCTCGGATGCCCCTGATTCAACAGCAATGAACTTATGTAATATTCACTTCCATAAAAATGCTGAGCATAAAGGCGGCGAGTTTACTCAATACGCTGGTAACGGTGATGGTAAGGGATTCCAGAGTGGCTTTAAATACACAGGCAAGCTGAGTTCTGCTGAGCTGAAACCATTTGAGAGCAAGGTTTGTCCGAGCGAGCATGGTTCTTTGCATTCGGGTGACACCATTGAAGTTCACTATGTTTATTCAACGGCGCAAGTTGAACCGGGTGTAACATTGGGTGCTTGTTTTAACGACGCAATTACCAACCCGCAACTGCGTGTAGAAACCCAAGTTTACGTATTAGTGAATGACGACAGAGCACTCGACTTTGAAGCGCTCGCTAAACATTCAAAAGTGAACGGCTTACACCAAGCACCAAACATCCCACAAGATACTGGCTCAGCGATCCAATACGCAGGCTCTACAACGGGCCCTGGTTACAATGAGCAAGGTTCACCTTTCCAAGTAACATGGAGCGTTAGACCACAAGTCGCGAAAGTAAATATCGCTACAGTAGGTAGCTGGTGTGAAGGCAATGACTTTAACGAAGATCACGCCCACGGTGTGAGAAACTTGGTGGTTAACCCTGAGCTGTTATCACCTATTCGTAATGACTAAACGGTTCTGACGAATAAAATGATCAAGGCGAGCCAATAGGTTCGCCTTTTTTATGCCCTAACGAAAAGCACTTAGGTTTTAGGTTTAATTAAGTCTGGTGGGTAAATTACGTGCGACACTTATTCAAAACATGAGTTGTGTAAATAGAACTTAGTCAAAAACGTTCTTTACCAGAATCGAAGCTCCATGATACGTTCATGATCAATTATGTTGGGTTATAGAAAAGGACAGTCCAATGTCATTAGAAAGTGCGATTACATTCTTTATTGCCATGTTTGTATTTGGTATTACTCCGGGGCCTGGCGTCTTTGCCATTTTAGCTCGTGCTATGGTTCAAGGATGGCGAAAGTGCGTCACGCTTTCGTTAGGTATGATATGCAGTGATCTTATTTACCTTGCGCTTGCCTGTTTCGGTCTAGCAACGATTGCCGAGAATTGGTCGATTGCGTTTGAGGTGATTCGCTACGTTGGTGCAGCTTATTTGATTTACTTGGGCTATAAGATGTTTAAGATCTTACCTGAAGTGCAAGGCTCAGCTGAACTCGCCGCCAAACAGAGTCAGAAATCCGAACTCGCGAGTTTCGCGCAAGGCTTTTTGATTTCAGCATCGAACCCTAAAGTGATTCTGTTTTATATTTCGTTCTTGCCGACTTTTATTGATCTGACTGTTCTGCGCTCACAAGATATCGTATTAGTTTCTGCTTTAGCATCTGTTGCTCTGATGTCAGGCTTAATACTTATCGCTGTGGGCGCGGGCAGAATGGCAGGTTTGTTAAAAACGCCACGCGCACATAAAAGGTTAAACCAAAGTGCTGGTGGAATAATGATTGCGGCTGGATCATATTTGGCGATAAATCGATAAAAAAGATTCTTTAAGCAGAAAGGCGAACCGATGGGTTCGTCTTTTTAGTTGGATATAAGTGACATCGTTTAAACAGAGACTTGTTTGTTAGTCACAATGGTGCAATTATTTAACGAGTGATATTACTCGAATGCATGTCTTATGATGACTATCGAACAACAGCTTTCTCGGCTGGATCTAAACTTATTGGTGTCGTTAAGTGTTTTAATCAAAGAGAGGAACGTAACGCGAGCTAACGCCAACAGATGAACAGGATGTGGTTCGAATGAACCGAGACACTTACTACTCAATGGCTGTAATTAACGTTTCACAAGGCGCGACGATTACGTTGCCTGAGATTCCTGAAGGCAAATACATGTCGATGGAGGTGATTACAGAAGATCACCGCATTCAGCCAATGCAATACGGTTCTGGTACGTTTGATCTTTCTACTCACAGTGGTGACCACGTGTATGTCATCGTTCGTACTGATGCGACGTTCACCAAAGATGAAGTTCATAAAATCCAAGATCAGATGAGTATTGATGCAAAAGCAGACGGCGAATTCATGGCAATGCAAGTGGATGAGAAATCATTCGATGAGGTAGAGAAAAACCTTAAGATGGAAATGCCGAAACTACTGAAACGCGATGGTGCTCAGGCGACGTTTGGTATGTTTACCAGCCCTGAAGATGCTTCAAAAGAGATGTTTACCAAAGAGAAGTACGCAGTGGGTGCGGCTATCGGTTGGGGTGGCGCGCAGTTAGATGACAATATTTACGAAGTCTCAGGTAACTTCCTAGCAGACACTTGTCATCAGGCGACCTTTGATTACCCTAAAAACCAAGCGTTTTGGTCGGTAACGGTCTACAACAAGCAAGGTTTCATGTTTGGTGAAGTGGCGAACGTTAGCTCAAACACGGCTGAGAAAAATGCAGACGGCACTTACACCGTAAGCTTTGGTTGTGGTGATGATGCAGTAAACAACATCAAAACAGAGAACGATTCTGGTGTGTTTAACTTAGCTTTCCGCCATTACATTCCAAGCCAAAAAGTACGCGATGGATTCCGAGTGCTTCCTTACGTGAAAGCAGTGAACTAATGTTGCGATAGTCGTACAACGATTGATAGATACGCGCTATTACCCGTGGTAGTAGCGCGTTTTTTATGGGTTCTATTTCATTTCTTGCTTTCTTAAGTGTAGAAACACAAAGGGCGACTCAAAAATGGTCTAACTTTGATTATACGCAGCGAGCCTCAGTTCAAATAAATCAATTAAACCTTTTTCCATCGATACTTTCAGTTGCACCACGCATTTGATCGAATTTAAACCCGCTGACACCTTATGTGATAACGCTTCCAGTTATCTTTTCAGCCTCTAAAGGGAACAAATACCACAACCAGCGTTATAAAAAGCGATAGCCGTGGAGTGTTATGAGTCCTATTTGAGGTGTATAGTTATAGGTAATTCATTGGATTATTGAATATTTAAGTTATCAAAAGATGCGGGTGTTATGAAGAAAAACGGCTTTACGTTAATGGAACTAATCGTTGTGATCGTGATAATCGGTATTATTGCTGTAACGGCAGCGCCGAGGTTTCTTAATATCCAAGAATCAGCGAGAGAAGCGGTGCTTGAAGGTGTTGCGGGTGCAATGGAAGGGGTGATCACACAAGTAACCTCTAAAGCTATTATCGCTGGGCTTAATCCCGATGCATCAAACCCAGGTGATCAGAGCAACTATGTAATCGATTTTGGTATCGGTAGTGTTGAGGTCGACTGGGGAACCCTTTGCCCAGAGAGCAGAGGCGAGTCGGGCGACAAATTAACGATGATCGACTTTATGACCTTATCAGATGATGACAGCTTAACCTCTGATTTTGGTAATCGACACACTGTGATCGGGTATGACTACGACTTTACCCAAGCTGAATTAGATAGCACGAACATAACGGATGCGGATCTAGAGACGCGCCAAGGTTGCTTTGTGCTTTATGACTCTTTTGGCCGAACAAATGGCAGCCAATGTCCTGATGAAGGATGTGAGTGTACAGTCCGTATTGTGAACAACAACTGTTAAGCGAACTCATCATTAGATTTTAGAGACAGAATAAAAAAGCGCGTTATTGCCGAGTAGCAATAACGCGCTTTTTTTGTATTAGTTTGATGATTTTTCTTAGTTTGCTATTGCTGCATCTGCTGGCGGCAAGTCACGCTTCTTAATCACGTATCGTAAGCGAAGTAGCATCAGAGCTGCTGAAACACTCAAGCCCGTTAGAATACCAATCCAAAAGCCTTCTTCACCCATTGCAGGAACAATGTGGTCTGTTAAGCCCAGTACCATGCCCAGTGGCAGTGCTAAGCCCCAGTATGAAGCGATAGCTAAGATCATCGGGATCTTAGTGTCTTTATAGCCACGCAGAGCACCGTTAGCAGACGTTTGCAATGCATCACTGAATTGGTACATAGCGGTAAAGGTCAACAATACTGCTGCTGTCGCGCTTATTGTAGGGTCGGTTGTGTAAAGCCTAATGATCCACTCAGGGAACAGAAGGAACATCGCAACCGAAAGCAATGAAATTAACGCTGCAACCAAGATACCGACTTTGCTGCGCTCAATCGCTCCGAGTTCGTCTTTTTCACCCAAAGCGTGTCCAACACGAATCGTAATGCCAAACGAGATACTCATTGGAATAACGTAAGTCAGACTCGAGATGTTAAGTGCAATTTGTGCTGCTGCTACGTTCTCTGCACCAATACGGCCGATCATAAGAGCGATTACCGCAAAGATACTGCCACACACCGCGATGTTCATCCCGATAGGCAAACCTAATCTTAGAAGGTGAAGCATCTCTTTTGCTTTTGGCTTCGCGTCTGCAAAGCTGATAATGGTTTTGTAGTGATGATGGCCTTTGATGTAGGAATACAGCATTCCCGACATTAACCAGTACACCAAGCTTGTCGCCCAGCCACAACCAACAGCACCCATTTCAGGGAAGCCAAACTTACCGTAAATAAGCACGTAGTTGACGGGAATATTAATCAACAAACCAATTACCGAAATGATCATCGGTACTTTGGTGTTGTTCATACCTTCACAAAAACCATTTAACGTGTAGAACAGGGCAATACCCGGCACACCAAAGGCTAGGGCAAACGCATAGTCACTGCCGATAGGAATGATCTCAGCGGCAACCCCAATCCATTCTAAGATCGGTTTCGCACTCACCAAGTAAGCGATAAGCAGTACGCTAGCAATTAATGCCAACCAAACCATCTGGAAGAATTCAACAGAGATGCTCTGAAAGTCACGAGCGCCGCGGTGGTAAGCGACAACAGGCGTTAACGCCATAATCACTCCACGTAGCAACAGCAACACCGGAATCCAAAGGCTAGTGCCAAGTGCAATAGCGGCGAGATCGGCAGGGCTTACTTGGCCAGCCATAGTCGTATCGACAAATCCCATCGCTTGGGTAGCTATTTGAGTCAAAATGATTGGAACCGAAAGATGCATAAGTGCACCCGATTCACGAGTAAAAGGACGAAGTTTCGTTAGCATGGAAGTTCAAAACACCAATATAAATGCACCAGTGATGGCAGGATGGCCGGTGTGCATTTTAGGATGTGCCCCTTTTGGGCGGCGACAATATAAACACCTTACCGTATAGGGTCAAGCATTGGATTTATAGAGTTTCACTTGCTCGGAGGTAAGGGTTGGTAGTGATGGTTACAACATGGATATAACGCACGTAAGCTCATGATTTAGTGGGAATCATACGAGGCAGTTAAATTATATATTTGCTACGCTAATCACTAAGGTGACGATATAGCTGATTGTTATGGATAGACGAAGGCTAGTACAATTGATGGCATAAGAAACTAGATAGAAAAATTAGAAGGTAGGAGATCTATTGGAACTGAGTGACTTTATAGATGAGCTAGTTAAGCTTGATACACCGGATAAGATTTTCGACTTCAGTAGGAAACATGTTCTTCATGGTACTCCATATGTTTTTAAAGAGAGAGAGAATGACTTCTATGAATTCAGAAAAAAAATAGCTAGCAAGTTTGATATTTCATTTCATGAAATATATATAACTGGCTCTGGGAAGTTGGGGTTTAGCCCTTTCAAGAGAAAGGTATTTGACTATGACTCAGATATTGATGTGGCGGTTATCTCACCAAGCCTATTTGAGAATATCATGTGGGATATCTCAAAGTATCAAATGCGCTTCAGAAAAGCCCGGGCGACTGTGCAAGAACATGAGCTAGAGATGTATCACGAATTTCTGGAGTATGTAGCTTTAGGTTGGGTAAGACCTGACAAATTGCCTCTCTCTTTCCAGATGAGTAGCGTCAAATCAGATTGGTTTGATTTTTTTAATACTTTGTCATACGGTCGTTCCGAGGTCGGAAATTACAAAGTTAGTGCTGGTGTATTTAAGAGTTATCAGCATCTCGAAAATTATATTGTTAGTGGTCTTATTGACGTTCAAAAAAGAGCCAAACTTAGGAAGTAATTATCATGGGACATCAAATTAAACCTTCAGTTACAAACCCGACCATTGCAGACTTGTACGAGAAAATCGAAGATAACAAGTTAGATATATCTCCCGACTTCCAACGTAAGTTTGTATGGACGCAAGAACACCAAGAGCAGTTCCTAGACACCATTATTAATGGTTACCCGTTCCCTGAAATATATGTTTGTCAGGGAAAAATTGACACCAAGAAGTTAAGAACTTCTCAAAAAGTGATTGATGGACAGCAGCGCTTGACTACTATTCGCAATTATATCGATGATACATTTGAAAAGCCTTTGAGCTTAGTTAAGAGATTTGAAGATCTTACAGAAGACGAGAGAATTAACTTCTTGGAGTATCAGGTGGTCGTACGTGATATTGGTAAAGTTGAAGAATCGTTAGTTAGAGAAATTTTCAGACGTATCAATCTGACGAAGTTCAAGCTTGAAGATATTGAAATTCAGAATGCGATCTATGACGGTAAGTTTATTCAAGTGGCTAAGGAGCTCTCACACGAGATTGAACTTGGCGAATTCGGAGTGTTCCATGATTCCGAATTTACGAGAATGGCTGATGTACATTTCTTCTTACAAGTAATGTCGACTATAGAACGAGGTGGCTACTATCATAGGGATAATGAGCTAGAAAAGTGTGTTGCGGAGTTCAATGAAGAATATATTAACGCTCATAAAACGAAGTCTCTTATTCTAGAGGCTATTAGTGTAGTCAAAACATTGGAACTCGAACTGGATTCAATCTGGTTTAGAAAATCAAACTTTTTCACTTTAGTAGTTGAGATTTGTCTCGCCTATAGCATTCCGACAGACTTTAAATCTAAGTTGCTAGAGTTAGAGGGGTATGTAATGGCTAACCGACATACTAAAGACAATGATTTTGGCGTTTATTATGGCTATATGTACGCTGGAACAAATAATAGGAAGTCTCGCGTCACTCGCTCAGAAATCTTTAGAAATTTCGTATTCGGCTAGAACCTTCTAACAAACTGTTCAAGAGTAATTCGCAACGTGTGGCATTTTCGCTGTGCGTTGCGTTTAGTGTTTAAGATGGCATGCTGAGGCTTTCGTATTGCGTTTCTCACCCCTTAAAGGGGCTATATGGATTCCCCCGGTTGTCAAATATCCGCTAAACTTATGTCGATCGGTTTTGGATCGTCGCTCCATATTCGGCCTACTTGGCGCTATCTATCATGACCATGCCATCATTGCTTAGTTTCAAACCTATCTTTGTATTAGCCTCTTACTGCCACAACGCCAGCAGAAAAACAAAAAGACCAATCCCAAGCGTTACCTTCAGAAGCAAGCCAAGAGGGGCTCCACCTTTTGGCGCTTTGTTACAACATCCCATAATTATTTCCTAATTTGTCGTGATTGTCATTCCACCTTAACCCTTTCCCTTACGGTAAGGTCAATGCATTTGTTTTTCTCGAATTTCAGAAAACAAAAAGGCGAACCATTTGGTTCGCCTTTTGTTATGTTTTGCTGCTTAGCGCCGCTACGAATTAGTCTTCGTAGTTATCGATGCTTGGGCAAGAACAGATTAGGTTACGGTCGCCGTATACGTTGTCTACACGGTTAACTGTTGGCCAGTACTTCGAGTTCTTCGTTGCTTTCGATGGGAAACAACCAAGTTCACGAGAGTAAGGGCGATCCCATTCTGCGCCAGCTAGATCAACTTGTGTGTGCGGTGCGTTCACTAGAGGGTTGTTGTCTAGTGGCCATTCACCGTTTTTCACTGCTGCCATTTCGTGACGGATTGCGATCATCGCTTCACAGAAACGGTCTAGCTCTTCTAAATCTTCTGATTCAGTTGGTTCTACCATTAGCGTGCCAGCTACTGGGAAAGACATCGTAGGCGCGTGGAAACCGAAGTCCATTAGACGCTTAGCAATATCTTCTTCGCTGATGCCTGTTTCTTCTTTTAGTGGACGAATATCGATAATACATTCGTGCGCTACGCGGCCATTAGTACCACGGTAAAGAACAGGGTAGTGAGGACGCAGTTTTTCCATCACGTAGTTCGCGTTCAGAATCGCAACTTTAGTCGCATCTGTTAGGCCAGGTTCGCCCATCATCGCGATGTAAGCCCAAGAGATAGGTAGAATTGAAGCACTGCCTAAATCTGCTGCTGATACCGCGTAGTCAGAACCTTGTACACCGTTTTCGATGTGACCTGGTAGGAAAGGCGCTAGGTGCGATTTAACACCGATAGGACCCATACCCGGACCGCCACCACCGTGTGGGATACAGAATGTTTTGTGTAGGTTCAAGTGAGATACGTCTGAACCGATGAAGCCAGGTGAAGTTAGACCTACTTGAGCGTTCATGTTCGCGCCGTCTAGATAAACCTGACCGCCCGCTGCGTGTACTTGTTCACACACTTCTTTCACTTGCTCTTCGTATACGCCGTGCGTAGAAGGGTAAGTGATCATGATGCTTGATAGGTTTTCTTTGTGCTTCTCGATTTTCGCTGCTAGGTCTGTCATGTCGATGTTGCCATCTTCATCACACTTAACAACCACTACCTTCATAGAAACCATTGATGCTGTTGCAGGGTTAGTACCGTGCGCCGAGCTTGGAATCAGACAAACGTTACGGTGACCTTCACCGCGGCTTGCGTGGTAGCGTTGAATCGCGATTAGACCTGCGTATTCGCCAGATGCTCCAGAGTTAGGCTGTAGTGAGAAATCGTCGTAACCGGTGATTTCACATAGCTTCTCTTTAAGATCTTTTGCTAGTGCTGTGTAACCCGCCGCTTGCTCTAGAGGTGCGAATGGGTGAATTGAACCAAACTCAGGCCATGTTACTGGAATCATCTCAGCAGCAGCGTTCAGCTTCATCGTACAGCTGCCCAGTGGGATCATGCCGTGCGTTAGTGAGAAGTCTTTGTTCTCAAGCTGTTTTAGGTAACGCATCATTTGCGTTTCGCTGTGGTGCGTGTTGAACACTGGGTGAGTTAGGAACTCTGATTCACGACGACAGTTTTCTGGAATTGCCGCAAACTCATTTGATGCAATGTCAGAAGATAGCGCTTGAACGTCTTCTTTTACGTCGAAGATAGCGAATAGGGCATTCACGTCGTCGACTGTGGTTGTTTCATCTAAGCTGATACCGATCTTACCTTTAAGAAGGCGCAAGTTGATGTCTGCTGCTTGTGCTTTCGCGTACAGTGCATCTGTCTTCTCTTCAGAGTTGATTGTGATGGTATCGAAGAAGCTGTTGTTTGTTAGCTCGTAACCCGCTTTAGTCAGGCCAGCCGCTAGGATAGCTGTCATGTGGTGTGTACGACGAGCGATAGTACGTAGGCCTTCTGCACCGTGGTAAACCGCGTAGAAAGACGCCATGTTTGCTAGAAGTGCTTGAGCTGTACAGATGTTTGATGTCGCTTTCTCACGGCGGATATGTTGCTCACGAGTTTGCATTGCCATACGTAGCGCTTGGTTACCGTGAGTATCGATAGAAACACCGATTACACGACCTGGCATTGTACGCTTATGCTTTTCACGAGTACCCATGAATGCAGCGTGTGGACCGCCGTACCCCATAGGAACGCCGAAACGTTGTGCTGAACCGATTACTACGTCTGCGCCCATTTCGCCAGCTGGCTTAAGTAGAGCAGAAGCAAGTAGGTCAGTTGCAACCGTTACAAGAGTCTTGTTTGCTTGAGCTTTCGCAATGATGTCTGTTAGGTCACGAACTTCGCCCGTTGTACCAGGGTATTGAACTAATGCACCAAATACGTCTTGCTCTGGAAGTGTTTCAAGAGCACCAACCATTACTTCAAAACCGATGTACTCAGCACGAGTTTTAACAACTTCTAGTGTTTGAGGGTGAACATCGTCAGCAACGAAGAATACTTTGCTCTTGCTTTTGCCTGCACGCTTACACAGTGTCATAGCTTCGCCAGCCGCTGTCGCTTCATCAAGAAGAGACGCGTTCGCGATTTCCATACCAGTTAAGTCCATTACCATTTGTTGGTAATTGAGTAGAGCTTCAAGACGACCTTGAGAGATCTCTGGTTGGTATGGTGTGTAAGCTGTGTACCAGCCTGGGTTCTCTAAAACGTTACGTAGAATAACGTTTGGAGTGAATGTGTTGTAGTAGCCTTGGCCAATGAAAGTACGTTTCACTTGGTTTAGGTTAGCGATCTCTTTAAGAGAGGTCAGCATGTCCATTTCGCTTAGTGGCGCAGCAAGTGTCATTGGTTTTTCAAGACGGATTTGTGCAGGAACCGTTTCGTCGATCAGTGCGTCTAGGCTAGTCGCGTTGATCGCTTCAAGCATTTTTTGCTGGTCTGCTTTATTTGGGCCGTTATGACGAGCAACAAACTCGTTTTGAGTACCCAGGTCTTTCAGTAATTGGCTTTGAAGTAATTCAGTCATGATATGTTCTACTTTCTCTCTGGAGCCGTGAGCTAGCCCCTAAAATTAAGCTGCTCAAAAGAGCAGCTTTATCGTAATGAGGTTACCTATTAGTCTTCTTCGATAGAGCTTAGGTATTCTTCCGCATCTTTAAGGTTGTTTAGTTCAGACGCATCAGACATCTTCACTTTAACAATCCAACCACCTTCATAAGGTTCTTCGTTGATTAGCTCTGGGCTATCTTCTAATTCTTCGTTGATTTCTACGATTTCGCCAGAGATTGGTGCGTAGATATCAGAAGCAGCTTTCACTGATTCAACTAGAGAGAAGCTTTCGCCAGCTTCAATTTCGTCGTCAGTGTCAGGCAGGTCAACAAACACAACGTCACCTAGCATCTCTTGAGCGTGCTCAGAAATACCGATAGTCACAGTACCGTCACCGTTGTCTTTTACCCACTCGTGGCTGTCTGCAAACTTTAGTGTATTGTCCATTGCTTATTCTCCAAAAATTTATGAGGTTTTAATTTAAATCTTAAAAACGGTTTAACGGTAAAGAGGGAAGCGTTTGCAAAGCTCTTTAACTTGCTTGCGAACACGTTGCTCAACTTCAGCGTTGCCTACAGGGCTTTCAACTAAGCCGTCAAGAACATCGCCGATCCATTCACCGATAAGTTTGAATTCTTCAGTGCCAAAACCACGACTGGTTCCAGCTGGCGTACCTAAACGAATGCCAGAGGTAATCATAGGCTTCTCTGAGTCGAATGGTATGCCATTTTTGTTACATGTGATCCCTGCACGCTCTAATGCTTCTTCAGTTACGTTACCTTTCAAGCCCTTAGGACGAAGGTCAACCAGCATTAGGTGCGTGTCTGTTCCGCCAGTCACAATGTCACAACCGCGAGTTTGCAACACTTCAGCAAGAACTTTTGCGTTGTCGATCACTGAATCAATATAAGTATTAAATTCTGGGCCAAGTGCTTCGCCAAACGCCACTGCTTTAGCCGCGATAACGTGCATGAGTGGGCCGCCTTGTAGGCCAGGGAACACTGCAGAGTTGATCTTTTTGTTGATGTCTTCGTGGTTCGTCAGAATCATACCGCCGCGTGGGCCACGAAGTGTTTTGTGCGTTGTTGTTGTAACAACGTGTGCGTGTGGTAGTGGGCTAGGGTGAGCACCTGTCGCGATAAGACCCGCGATGTGTGCCATATCTACCATAAGGATAGCGCCAACTTCGTCAGCGATTTCGCGGAATTTAGCGAAGTCGATAACGCGTGGGATAGCACTACCACCTGCAATAATCATTTTAGGTTGGCATTCGATAGCGAGAGCGCGTACCGCTTCGTAATCGATTTCAAGAGTGTCGCGGTCTACGCCGTATTGAACTGCGTTGAACCATTTGCCTGAAAGCGCAGGGCGTGCACCGTGCGTAAGGTGACCACCAGCGTCAAGAGACATACCTAGGATAGTGTCGCCAGGTTGAAGTAGGGCAAGTTTAACTGCGCCGTTCGCTTGAGCACCTGAGTGAGGTTGTACGTTCGCGTATTCACACTTGAATAGCTGTTTAGCACGTTCAATCGCAATAGCTTCTACTGTATCTACGTGCTCACAACCACCGTAGTAACGACGGCCTGGGTAGCCTTCTGCGTATTTGTTGGTAAGGCAAGTGCCTTGAGCTTGCATTACTGCTTTAGAAACGATGTTCTCAGAAGCAATAAGTTCGATTTGTTCGTTTTGACGAGTGTTCTCTGCTTGGATTCCAGCAAATACTGCGTCGTCAGTCGCAGATAGGTTCGTAGAGAAAAAACTGTCTAAGCTATGGTTTTGATAAGCGTTCATTGTCGAGACCTTTCATTAAGCTAATGGTGATTGTTTTTATAGTCCATTAGGTCTTACGTTGATTTCTGCATCGGTATCGTTTGCGTTATATAGGTGTATAAATAGTGCGTTGCTTCTTATTTATACGACCATAGCGTCAAAGCGATCGTTGTAGGGTCAATGCAGCACGAATTGGTTCCCAAAAATTTCGGGTAAAAAACAGCTCTTACAAATGTTAAATCTATCACTTGCTGCAAGCTGAAGTAGCATCCCTTCATCTAACAAGTCGATAACATAGCTCCGATAAAATCAATTTTCAACAAAAATTTCCAATAGGAAACAGATTTTCTCGTTTTGCTACAGGGAGCACGCTTTATTTCCCTGTGTGCTCTTTAATCAACAAAGCGCTTCATGCAACAATGAAATCAATAGACAGGAAGTAAGAAATGAATGAGGGACCTATGTCAGAAGACATTTATGATGAGTACCCATCTTTAACGTTGGCGAAAGAGACGTTAGATCAGAATATCGAACCACTTAGGCTCGGCCAGCGTATTAAAGATATCCGCAGCAAGCTGGGCATTACGTTAGAAGAGGCGAGCCAACGTACTGGTTTGGCGCGCTCTACGCTGAGTAAAATCGAGAACGAACAAATCTCACCGACGTTCCAAGCGATGCAGAAATTGGCTATGGGTTTGCAAATTGATATGCCGCAACTCTTTGAGCCACCAAGAAAAAAGGTTGCCACAGGACGTCGTGACTTAACTAAAGCAGGTCAGGGCAAACCTCACCCAACTCCGACTTACGAGCATGAACTGCTCGCGACAGAACTTTCGAATAAGAAGATGATGCCGTTCAAGAGCCGAGTGAGAGCACGCACCTTTGAAGAGTATAACGATTGGGTTCGCCACGATGGTGAGGAGTTCTTGATGGTGATCTCTGGTGATGTGATGTTCTACTCAGAATTCTATGAGCCGGTACCCATGAGCGAAGGTGACAGCATGTATTACGACGCCAACATGGGGCATATGTTGATTTCTACTAGTACAGAAGATGCACTGATTTTGTGGGTGACTGCAAAATAAGTTAACAAAGTTAGAATTTCTTATAGTGAATGCAAACGTTTGCTTTTGTTTCTAACGTTTGCCAAAAGACGCGATGTTGGTGTGAAAAGCATCAATATCGCGTTTTTGTATGCGACTGAAAGTTGTTTTTAAATTGTTAAATATCACATTTTGAGCTGTTTTAATCTTGTTAAGGGTGTAAAACTGACTCAGGCTTGTTTACTATAGTGAACACGGTTTACTCATGTTGATTGAAGTTTACTGAAGTGAATTCTTAGAAAGTGAGTCGTATAGCTTTTATACAGAAGCCTCTTTTTATATCGCTAGTAATAAAAGCCTATATAGAAGACATCACTTTTTACTATCTACTGTTTCTAACGTTAACCCATATCGTTAGAGGCGACTCTAAATAGAGATATAAGCGGCAGATTCGATTTGGAAAGCCTGCAACGCTTCATGGAGAATAAAATGACTCAAGAACACGCTAATCAAGACCTACTAAAAACACCTCTGCATGCACTTCACGTTGAAGTCGGCGCAAAAATGGTTCCTTTTGCTGGCTACGACATGCCAGTTCAGTATCCACTAGGTGTAAAGAAAGAGCACTTACACACTCGTGACGCTGCTGGTCTTTTTGATGTTTCTCACATGGGGCAACTGCGTCTACACGGTGAAAATGCAGCCGCTGTTTTAGAATCTCTGGTTCCAGTAGATATTATCGACCTGCCTTCTGGTAAGCAGCGCTACGCCTTCTTTACTAATGAACAGGGCGGCATCATGGATGATCTTATGGTTGCTAACCTTGGCGATCACCTATTTGTTGTTGTGAACGCGGCGTGTAAAACACAAGATATCGACCACCTAACGGCTCACCTTCCTGCAGACGTAAAAATGGAAGTGATTGATGACCGCGCTCTATTAGCACTTCAAGGTCCGAAAGCGTCTGAAGTTCTGGCTCGTTTCCAACCAAGCGTTGCAGACATGCTGTTCATGGATGTTCAAAAAGTCGATATCGACGGCGTAGAGTGCATCGTAAGCCGCAGTGGTTATACCGGTGAAGATGGCTACGAAATCTCAGTACCGAACGATCACGCTGAAGCACTTGCTCGTAAACTAACATCAGAAGCAGAAGTAGAGTGGATTGGCCTTGGTGCTCGTGACTCACTTCGTCTTGAGTGTGGTCTATGTCTGTACGGTCACGATCTAGATACAACAACAACGCCGGTAGAAGCTAGCCTTTTATGGGGTATCCAAAAAGTGCGTCGTACTGACGGTGAACGTGCAGGCGGTTTCCCTGGCGCTGATATCATCCTTGAGCAAATCGCGACTAAAGACGTTCAACGCAAGCGTGTTGGTCTTGTTGGTCAGACTAAAGCACCAGTACGTGAAGGCGCTGAGCTGTTCGATGCTGAAGACAACAAGATTGGCGTTGTAACAAGTGGTACTGCGGGTCCTAACGCGGGCAAGCCTGTTTCTATGGCTTACGTTCGTACTGACCTAGCGGTTATTGGCACTGAAGTATTCGCTGAAGTTCGTGGCAAGAAGCTACCAATGACAGTAGAAAAAATGCCATTCGTACCTCAGCGTTACTATCGTGGCTAATCTCTTTTAAGAGAAACCACTAAGCTAAATGAAAGCCTATTGTTTGCTTCTCTTTATTGGGAAGCCTAACGGTAGGCTTTTTTGATTTTGGTAGCGTATGTCTTTGGTAACGTATTGCTTTTAACGTTACCCACTAACAACGGTTACTTAAAATTCGTTTATAAAATGAGATATGTGGCGATATCGTTACAAATACTTACTATAATCACGATTGTGACGTGTTATGGTGACGATTCATCATTTTTGTAAATAAGTAGTAGGGGTTACAAGGAGTTAACTATGAACGTAAACCATACAATGAGGCCGGTTCGTAAAGCCGTTTTAGGGCTTTTAGCGCCATTAATTTACACATCAAGTGTTATGGCAACGGAAAACACGGACGAAAGTACTCCTGATTTGGGTGTAACACCCTATATTGTGAATGGTAGCGACGCTTCAGTCACGGAATTTCCTTCGATGGCAAGCTTGTTCATTGATCGTATTGATTATGACGGTGTTTACTCAACAGGCCCTTACTGTGGTGCGACAATTTTAGATAACTATCATGTACTGACTGCTGCACACTGTATTTATGGTGATGAGAATGCTCAACTTTTCACGGTAGTTGTTCCTCAATTGGAAGACTCTTCCCAATTTCCAAATGGAAGCATTGAAAAGGTTCGAGTCTCTGAGGTGTTTTATCCTAGTAATTACTCAAATAGCTTGAACGATTTATTACGTAATGACGTAGCCATTTTAAAACTTGAAAGTGCGCTCAACATAGATTCCGTTAATGATATTGTGAAGCGACCAACTTCTGAGGGCTATCGTAGTTCTTTAGAGACGTTTACTGCTGTGGGTCACGGTGATACACGTTCTGAATTTGACGGCACTACCTTATTACAAAAAGCAGATCTTAATTATGTAGATAATGCGACTTGTGCAACGGCCGATTTTATTAATGAAGCAGCTTTAACTAACAACCAGATCTGCTTTAACGGCAACTACAGCTCATCTACCGGACTATTCAATGGCACATGCCAAGGTGATTCAGGTGGTCCAGTTTACTGGAGAGATGGTGTTGACTATAGGCAGGTTGGAATAACTAGCTTCGGTCCAGGTACATGTGGTGGCACCTCCACCATAACTTCTGTATTCACAGAAATCTATGACTATAAAGATTGGATCGACAGTGTTATGGCTGGAACTGAAACTGCTAAGTTTGTTTCAACAGACGCGAAACGTACTGCTTCTGCTGGTAGAAGCTCATCTGGCTCAGGAGGCAGTGTGTCATTTGGCTTACTAGGCGCGTTGATGTTACTCGGTAGGTTTAGAAGAGCGATGTCTTGTTAGATACCCACGTCTTCATGTTAGCTAAACAAACGGCCAGTCATTCAACTATGACTGGCCGTTTTTGTTTTGTTTGTTTAAGCCGTTCAGAGGATTAGGCACAGAATTCAGTAGACGCTTTTCTACTGTACCTTTCGACAATCACATCCATCTCTTTAACTGCGTCGTTGATGCTTTGAATACCGCCTTGTGCGACACCTTTTTCATTTTGGTTCAGAGCAGAAAAGGCCTGCTTCAATTCTTTCTCTTCCAACATACTTCCGTGCAGCAGCACTTCTTTGTAAGTGAGTAGCCTATGCTGCACTGCAATAATTTCTGGGCGGGCATTGTCCGTTTCTAATGCGTGCTTAATGCAAGGAAATGCCAATTTATAACGATTCGCAATTTCCAATTTGACGTCTTTCTTATTCGCAATATGCAATTTTTATTATTTCCCAACACTTGAATACTCAAGTTACCTAGCCTGTACGTTCACAACTGATATCAGTGTGAAGGTTTATGAAACGTAACGGTTTTATCAAGCGAATAATATGCCTTTGATGGCTTATGTAAACCATCACAAGTCAATATGGTCTGCTTCTTGCTGAATTTAGGACATAACTGTCTTTTGAGGATGAGCTTATGTCACAAGAACCCATAATATTGGCGCTGATTGAGCGTAGGAAACAAGCCAACTTGTCTCAAGAAAAGTTAGCCTCGAGTGCAGGAATGAGCTTAAAAACCTATCAAAGGATTGAACGCGGAGAGGCGGACATCAAGATGTCTCAGTATCGTTCAATCACTAGAACCTTAAAAGTGACGGATTTGGATGTGGTGCTTGATATTGTTGGCGCATCACAAGTAACAGCGGAAGATGTAGCTGCGGTCAGTCGTCTGCTGACCAGCGAAGAGCGCCTGTTGTTGATCAAGCTGATTTTGTCGGTCAAAAAGAAGCAGTAGTCTTTCTTTCAAATAAACAGCGTAATAGATCGATTCGTTAGTCAAATTGACAGATACTTCTAGGGTAATGTGTTCTCTGAGGGCATGAAGCCATCAGCTCACTCTTCCACGCAGCTGTTTGGTGGTGCTTCTTTGTTTTTTGCTTTCTAAACGTCTTTTCTGAGAGCCACGCGTCGGCTTAGTTGCTCGTCTTACTTTTTGAACCTTTGTCGCTTCCAAGATCAATTCTTTCAAGCGCACTAAAGCATCATCTCGGTTTTGTTCCTGAGTTCTATACTGTTGCGCTTTAATGATAATCACACCGTCTTTGGTGATGCGGCTATCTTTGTATGCGAGGAGCTTTTCTTTATAGAAGTCAGGTAGGGTAGAGTGCTTGATATCAAAACGTAAATGTATCGCGCTCGATACTTTATTGACGTTCTGACCGCCGGCTCCTTGTGCTCTGATCGCTGTTAACTGGAGTTCCCAGTCTTGAATCGAAACAGAGTTAGATATTTGTAACATAAACATCCATTTTGAACGGTAATATGGCGCCATGATACTGAATATTGGTTATGGTATCAGTAACTTTATTTAAGAGTGGTAGTAGTGATGAAAATAGATTTAACGGCATATGAAGGATTAATCTTTGATATGGACGGTACGTTGATCGATACAATGCCTGCACATGTAAAGGCGTGGGAGCGAACGGCTGAAGAGTTTGGCTTTCATTTTGAAGCGTCTTGGCTGCATAGCTTAGGTGGCATGCCGAGTTATAAGATAGCCGGTGAGGTGAACAGCAAATACGGTTTATCGCTCGACCCACAAGCGGTTTCTACGTTTAAAATGGCGTCGTTTGCGGCTATCGAAGAAAAAGGAGACGTTATCCCTTGTACTCACTCTCTGTTGTTAGAGCATCTGGGTAACAAGAAGATTGCAGTCGGAACGGGCAGTCAACGTCAAAGTGCCGAACAGTTACTGGATAAGACAGAGATCTTGAGTAAGCTCGATATTCTCGTGACAGCAACAGACGTTAAGAATCACAAACCAAATCCGGATACTTTCTTAGATGCGTGTTTTGGTATGGGTTTGCAGCCAAAGCAGTGTGTTGTGTTTGAAGATACGAACCTAGGTAAGCAGGCTGCTCATGCTGCGAACATGGATTGTATTCTAGTGGTAGAGGGGAACAAACTAGAGTTCTATCCTGCACCAAGCTGATTGCAAGGATTGGGTTGTTAAACCGCCAAACTAATAGCCTAGCGGAACAATACTGATTTTCTGTTAGGCGATTTCGCTCATTTCGCTGTCTAGGAACAGGCACACACTGTTTCGACCTGCTGCTTTGGCTTCATAAAGTGCTAAATCGGCGCACTTGTAGTTAAGAGCAGGGTCGTTGGTCAGGTTGGTAATTCCACCACTGACCGTCACCACGTTATCGAGCTCAATACTGACTGCGATTCTCAATCTGTTAAGTACATACTCAGCTTCTTCTGTTGTGGTATGAGGCAGAATAACGCCAAACTCTTCGCCACCAATACGAGCCACAAAATCAGTTTCTCGGCACTCTCGTTGTAATACTTGAGCAACGGTTTGAATGACGCGATCTCCATAATCGTGACCAAATCTGTCGTTGATGCGTTTGAAGTGGTCTATGTCCAAAATCGCTAAACAAGACTGTTCGCGAGTAGGGTAACGATTAACACGAGAGCACTCATCTCGCAGCTCAAGATCGAATTTACGGCGGTTCCAACACCCAGCTAAGGCATCTTTTTCACTCAGGTTTCTCAGTTTGTTTTCTAGCTCTTTGTGTTTACTTATATCCACAAATGAAGCGACATAAAACTGAATCACGTCTTTCGAGTCTTTAATGGTTTGGATTCGCAATATTTCCGTGATCAAAGACCCGTCTTTACGACGATTAACCACTTCGCCTTCCCACATGCCTTTCTCTTTGATGATGCTCCACATCTTGATGTAGAACTCTTCGTTGTAGCGACCAGAGGCAAACATGGACGGTTGGCGGCCTTTTACGTCTTCTAACTCGTAGCCACTCACACGGGTGAACTCTTGGTTTACTTTGATGATTCGGTTGTTTCTGTCGGTAATCACCAAGGCAGACATGCCATTCATTGCGGCCTTAGCAAGTTGGCTCTCGATACTGTTCTTCTTGTGGTTGCTGTTCCACAATACGAAGCCAGCGGAGATCATCGAAATCAAGAAAGACAAGGTGATGATCTGAACGACGATCGCTTGTTTTTCTTCTCGGTATTGACTGCTGAACTGCTGATTTTCAATGTGAAGAACCATGTAAATAGGGCCTTCAAACTGTTTGATTTTAGGGCTGATGTCGGAATGAAAATACCAGTTCTCACCATCGAAATAGCTCGAAGATGTCTTGTCTTGAATCGCAGTCCAAAGCTCAGGGTATAACTTTGCGTAAGTCTGCTCTGAACGTGATTCAATTACATGTCCGAAAGATTCCGTAGGATCCGGCCCCATGATTATGTGTCCGGTTTTGTTGAGAATAATAGGAACAGCAGAAGATGCACCAATTTGATAGTGAAGGCGCTTATAAATCTCAAGCATGTTCAGGTTTGCGATGAAGTAACCAATAATGCGGTTGTTTTCAGCGACTGGCGTCATAATGCGTAGCGCTGGAATCAAAGGGCGAACGATCTCTCCGTTTTCGACTTCAAGATCAATACCGCGAGAGCTAATCTCACCAATCTTTAATTGCTGTAGTACCTCATAGTAATCACGCGAAGACTTGTTCTGCAGTTCACTATCTGGAACCACGATTGCTTGATTGTCTTTATAATTAACGCGAAACACTTCGTTGCCAGCTAGATCGAGGTAACGAAGCTGGGAATAGTATTTTTGGCCACGAGCTAACATCACCCAAAGATCTTGCAGGGTTTCTTTATGGATAATAGAAGGTTCTCGAATCGCTCGGAGTAGTGTTTGAGAGTCGGCGATTGAAGGAACAGAGTTAGAGATTTGCTCAACAATAATAGCGAGTTCATGAAAGCTGTATTCGATTTGATTTTGGCTAGACTGCTTAATATTTAGAGTGTGCTGAGCATCAATTCTGTCAAGTTCAGAATTGATGTAGAGGGCAGGGACTAGTCCTAGGGCAAAGATGGTACATAGAAATTGGCTGACTAGTTTTTTTATACTTGTATTCATCACTGTCCTCAAAGAATCAGCGCAATACTATATATTTTATAGGGTTTTTAATGTGATCTTGACCGAGAAGTTAAGACAAGATTCGCATATAACTACGATTTAAGTGCAACTTTTTGCAGTTAAGCTTGATTGTTGAGCAATCATTTCGTTAGTAAATGATTGCTCAATATAGAACACTGCTCCGAAACCTAAGCTAAATTAATCGCGATTAATTGCCGATTATCTAACTAAGGGCAGCTAGCTTAGGCCTACGATATTTCCATTACTATCAATATCTAACGACATGAACGCCGGTTTGTCAGGCAAGCCTGGCATGGTCATCACATTGCCGCACAACGCGTAAATAAAACCAGCACCAGCACACAATTTTAGTTCTCTAACGGGCACGTCAAATTGGATTGGTGCACCTTTTACGTGTGCTTCTGTCGAGATCGATAATGGTGTTTTTGCTAAACAAACCGATAGGTCGTTATAGCCATGCAGTTTGAATTCAGCCAGTTGTTTTTTAGCCAGTGGAGATAGCGAAATACTTGCCGCGCCATAACCAACTTCAGCAACTGCCATCAGCTTTTCTTCTAGGCTTTGCTCTGAGTGATACAAAGGCTTAAATTCACTCTGTTTTTGGCAAGCTTTGACTACAGCGTGAGCCAGTTGAGTCGCGCCTTCGCCACCTTGACCAAATGCTTCGCTTACTTCAACGCTAACGCTTGGATCGAAGTCGGTGATCATCTGTTTCAAAGCATCGAGCTCTTGAGCTGAGTCTTGTGGGAATCGGTTAATCGCAACAACTGTAGGCACTTGGTATTGCTTAACGTTAGTGATGTGCCATTTTAGGTTCTCAAACCCTGCAACAAGCGCGTCTTGGTCATCATTAAAGATTGAATCAGGTAACGGAGTGCCGGGTCTCAAATCGTATAAACCAGAGTTAGCCTTTAATCCACGTAAGGTTGCGACAACCACAGCGCAATCGGGCTTCTTGTTCGACGCTTTCGCTTTTATGTTGCACGCTTTCTCAAAGCCCATGTCTGAGCCGAAACCACCTTCAGTTACCACAAAGTCACTCAGCTTTAACGCTATTTTATCGGCAATAATTGAAGAGTTACCATGTGCGATGTTCGCGAAAGGCCCGGCGTGAATTAGGGTAGGAACGCCTTCAAGGGTTTGCATCAATGTTGGTTCAATAGAATCCTTCATGGTCACGGTCATTGCGCCTGCAACGTTGAAGTCATCTGCGGTTAGCGGCAAGCCTTGTTTGTTGTAAGCAAGTACCACCCGTCCGATACGCTTTCTTAAATCTTGAAGGTCATCAGCTAGAGCAAGAATGGCCATTAGCTCAGAAGCGGCTGAGATATCAAATCCATCTTCGCGCTCAAAGCCATTAATTGTTTTGTCTGCTTCGTTCTTGCCAACCGTGATCATGCGTAATGCGCGATCATTATGGTCAAGTACACGTCGCCAAACGATTCTGCTTGGGTCGATATTCAATGCTTTTAAGCCTGAGCGCGTTTCAAAGGCGTCTAACCCTTCACGCTGTTCATGATACAAACGTGCATCAATGGCGGCAGAGGCGAGGTTGTGAGCGGCCGTAACAGCATGAATATCGCCCGTCAGGTGCAGGTTTAATTGTTCCATAGGGGCAACTTGAGAGTAACCACCACCCGCAGCGCCACCTTTTACACCAAATACCGGACCCATTGAAGGCTGGCGAATGCAGGCCATTGCAGATTGGTTAATCTTTGCGAGGCCTTGTGCTAATCCGATAGTAGTGACGGTTTTGCCTTCACCAAGAGGTGTCGGTGTGATAGCCGTTACCACGACCAATTTACCATCTTGTTGGTTGACGAGGCGTTCAAGTGATGTGAGAGACACTTTAGACTTGTATTGCCCTAATGGCTGATGTTCGTTCTGGTGCAGGCCTGCTTGCTTGGCAACCTCACTGATGTTTTTAAGGTGAGTAGAGCGACAAATATCAATATCAGACAGCATATTTGATCCTTATATCAGAACCGAAAGGTGGTACGTAAACGTTTGCGTGGCGATGGTACTGTATAAATTTGCCAAGTAAAGGCAAACCACACGAATTATGTGCTGGAAGATGACAGATCTCAAGAGTCATTGCGCGAGATCAAATCTTAAACGAGCAAAATATTCGAACAGATTACCCTCAGCTGCAGTTATATTAGTGTCGAATACAAAAAGGGCTGCATATGGCAGCCCTTTAGGAAAAGGTAATCTAGTTAGGCGCTAACCTCAATCAGTCAGCAATCCAATATGGTCGATTAACGATCCCAATATGTTTCTTCTAAGCTATCTTCGCGTTCAGGTAATGCGCGAGAAAGGCGAGGAGAGTGCTGAGTCAATACTTCGTAGCTTACACGGTTTGCGTACTTACAAATTTGAGACAGTGAAGAGTAAGTTAGACAAGCGTGCTCGTGTTTCTCAGAGTTTGGTACATTCACGTGGTGGTAGCTGTTTGCTGCCATGTCGTGTAACAGTGCTGAAAGTGCACCATCACCAGCACCATTGGTGTTCTTAATTTCAAGTGGGCCACCGAGGTAAGGGCCAATATGAGAATACACTTTTACTGGGTCTTTGCAGTCTTGCTTACGCATAGCGCGGCTAAATTCGTATTTATTGAATTCAGGGATATTACCCGGTAACAATGGCAGTGTGGTTTCGCGTTTCGCTGGCTCGTCAGTGTAACCTGCCATGTATAGGCCAATAGGGCCTGCAGTACATAGAACTAGGTCAACCCACTCAAGTGCCTTGTTAGCAGCCAATAGAGGATCTTTTTCACCCGTTAGCGCTTCACCTTCATCTTCGTTCATCGCGACGATGGTTACGTTTTCTTTCAGGTATTCTTGCCACCATTCAGCGTTGCCTTCGATCACATACTTAGTACCAAGTGTTAGTACAACAGGCACATTGTGCGCTTTCGCGTATTCAATCGCTTTTTGTACCGCTTTTGGCATCGGATCTTCAGGTTTGCCACGCATTAGGTATGACGACACAACCAATGCAGAAGCTTTCTCGAAGACTTTTTCAGGAATGCTTTCTGGAAGAAGTTGGTTCATGTGGCCTTCGTTGATTGCAAACGTACGTTCGCCATCTTCAGAAATCAGCGTGTAACAACGACCAATTGGACCATCAACAGTTTGAAGGTGGTTTAGATTCATACGAGAAGAAGTGCGGCAAAGGTAACGATAACCAAATGAGCCAACTTCAATCTTCTTAGACATTACGCCAAGCAGGACAGATTTGCTGTCCGCAAGTACGGAATAGTTGTGCAGTGTGTTGCCGATAGTATCGCCAGGATATTGATGCGTGATCAAACCGCGCTCAACTAACTCTTCATACAGCGCATCTGCTTTACTTTCTTCCAATACCAGTGAGTGACCTTTACTCAGCTCGTATTTTTCTAGGAACTCGTTGTCAACACGGGCTTCGATATCAACAATCGTTTGGCCAACACCCACAATCGTTGCGCGGTGAAGCTTAGGCGTTTGTTGAATTTGGTTGACCAACGGATCACGTGCGTGAGTTGGAAAGTAGTGCTTAGATTTACGCTGTCCAGGAAACTTCATATGAAAAATACAGTGAAAAAATTTTGCCGCATGATATCACATTTTGTTTCTGTTTCTTTCATTTTTATTACATTTTGAATCACCTGCACAATGTCTGTACAGGTGATTCAACTAACTATATGTTTGAAACTACTCGGTTGGCTGTACTAACGTCGCTGGATCAACGTAAGCCTCTGTACCCCATAGTGGAACAGTTGAAAGGCTGTGTTTGAAGCTACCTTCTGTTTCTTTGGTGGTGTAAGACAAGTAGAGCAGCGACTGATTCTCTGCATCGTAGATACGACGAACCTTCATTGTTTTAAAGAAGATACTTTTCGATTGCTTGAATACCACTTCGCCAGACTTACTCTTGTCTATTTGAGCAATCATTTCTGGTGTAATTTCACCTGTTTGACGACAAGATATAGAGCTATCACTTGGATCAGAAAGGCTAAGGTTTGCTTCGATTGATGCGATATGACAGGTAACACCCGCGATCTTATCGTCATCTAATGAAGACATCTTGATATCCTTCATTGTGAAGAAACCCAGTGAGACGTCGCCAACCTCGTTGTCCGAACAGCCAGCTAACATTGTCACGATACCTGCTGCTATTAAGGCTTTTTTCATAAGAAGTCCTTTTTATTTATATAGTTCTGTTTACTATAAGGATATTGAAAGCTTGGATACGAGTGTAGAGCTTTTCGTTAAGTTCTTAAAGGATGTTGTTGGATAATGAAAAATATGAAGCATTTAAAGTACTTGTTGGCCTTGGTCATGCTCTGTATGCTCTCTGCTTGTAGCTCGGCACCTCAGCCGACCGTATGTCTTCCAAATAACTGCGATATTTGGGGATACTAACCGTAGGTACTAAAAGAATGAATAACGAAATACCTGAAATTGCACACAAGAAAAACCAATGGCTATTTAGTCAGCTCGATATTGCTTACCCCGCAAAAGAGAGCCTCCTCGGCCGTGAACTTTATCAAAGCAAACTTCCATCCAAGACATACCAACTCCTAGCACAAGATCAAACTCCTTCCCAAATTGATGAACTGCATAAAGTCGATTTCCATAAATTGACCGTGCTATTTTCACTCAACCAAGCAAGCGTTTACCAAGATGAAATCGAAAGGGCACACATGCTTGAGTTCTTGAGCCAAATTATGCTTTCTGACGATCATGTATTATATATTGGTACTCAAAACGGTGAAGTTGTGGCGAGCGCTATCGTCACAGAAGCGGATGGTTCCCTATTGATCTCGGATGTCGTTGCTGAAAATGGTCAAAGTATCAACAACTTTGCTAAGCAGTTACACGATTTTTGGGCACAAGATCATGCTTCTTGCGATAAAGTATGGATCGAGAACTAAAGATTCTTTGACAAAGCGTTAATCTAAGTACAATACCCCGTTTTATTTAAAGGGTATTGTATGTACAAGCTATTGATATCAATCGCTGTATTATGTGTTAGCGCTTATTCTTCACTCAGTTTTGCTAACGACTGGGATATTAAACGCATCCTAGTTTTACACTCATACGAACCTTCTTATCAATGGACTGCTGACTTCCAAAAAGGGATAGACAGTGCGTTCAGCCAGTCTCAAACCGAAGTTAAACTCTCAATAGAGTATTTGGATTCAAAGCGTGTCCACAGCCCAGAGTATTACGACTCTCTCGCGAACTACTTACGTGCGAAGTATGCAGGTTATAAATTTGATGGCGTAATTGCGACGGACGATAACGCAGCCAATTTTCTTGAATCTCTGCCTAATTTGATTGATCGCTCCACACCTGTCGTTGCAGCTGGCATCAATGATTTCAGCACCGACATGTACGCGGTGTCTGACAGAGCAACTGTGCTTTACGAGAACGATCAGATAGACGTTAATATTAAGCTGATCTCCAAATTAAGACCTAATCTAAAGAATCTCTATTTTGTAAATGATTACAGTGTCACGTCTGAATTGATTCATAAAGAAATGAAGAAAATGATGGCTGAATTTTCAAATATCAATCTCGTAGAAATTCGCGACTTGTCGCTGGAGCATACGAGCCAATTTTTGGAAGGGATCTCTGCGGACGATGCGGTATTGCTCAGTCATTACAACACCGAGTTAAAGCAAGGGGTTTATCACACTTACCAAGAGATTGCGGATACGTTGTCAAAATCGAGTGCTGCTCCGGTGTTTGCTTTATGGCAGTTCTATATTTCGGGTGATGTACTCGGTGGTTACGTTAATCACTCACAAAGCATGGGTGAACAGGCCGTCGATGCGTTGGATAAATACCTTCCACTTGGTTTTACTACACCGTTAACTCCCGGAGACAACAAACGTTTTGTATTCAATTACCCTGCAATGAAGAGATACGGGATTAGTGGAAACGCGTTACCTGACGAAGCGGTTTTCATTAACGAGCCTTCATCCTTTATTCGCAAAAACTTCCAGTTGTTATTGGGGCTGTCGATGGTGATTGCGGGTTTGAGCCTGATCATCTTGATGCAATTTGTCACTCTGCGCCAAAAGAAAGAGTTGGCGAATAAGAACAAACGAATCTTAAAGCTTCAGAAACAGACCTTGAATATTCAAAAGGATATGATTCATGTTCTCGGAGAGGCAATTGAAACCCGCTCTGGCGAAACTGGTAATCACGTTAAGCGTGTAGCCAAGTTGTCTGCACTGCTTGCTAAGTATCGTGGCTTGAGCCATCGCGAGGTCGAGATGATTGAGATCATCAGCCCAATGCACGATGTGGGTAAGATTTCAGTCCCTGAATCAATCTTGGATAAACCTGGGAAATTAACCGACCAAGAGTGGGAGGTGATGAAGCTTCATACTACGGCTGGCTATAACTTACTAAAGAGCGGAGCGGGTGATATTACCAACCTCGCGGCAATCATTGCTAACGAACATCACGAGCGTTGGGATGGTGCTGGATACCCGAATGGAAAAGTGGGTGATGAAATACACCTGTTTGCTCGTATCACTGCCGTAGCCGATGTGTTTGATGCGCTGCTTAGTGCACGTTGCTACAAAGAACCGTGGCCGTTAGATATGGTGGTCGATTTGTTTGAGCGAGAGTGTGGCTACCAGTTTGATCCTCAGCTAACTAAATTGCTACTGAAACACTTATCCGAGTTTGTCGCTATCCGAGATTCGTACCCCGATACTGGAACTGTAGAATATGCGTCTTCACCTTCGCTTGAAGCTAAGGTCTTAGAAGAGTCGGTTGTTAGCTAATTGTCGCTCTATCTGAGTAGCCTATAAGCCATTTTTTTTATCGATTCACCACGATCCGGCTAGGAAGTAGTGATTTATATTTTCTCCTGAAATTGAGTCGCTTATGTAAACCTCGCAGTATTTGGTTTCGTAGAATCTGGGTTAATTTAATGAAAACTGTTGCTTATGCTGAGCGATAAAGTGATCAACTCCATATTTCGCGAAGAGAAATAAGCATGTATCTGCAAACTGTTACCTCAATCATCTCGCGCATTGAAAGAACACTATAGGATAAAACTTGGATTCAATCTGAGTGAGATACCTATGCGGTTAGAACAGACTAAATGTGTGATTTTCGATTGTGACGGAACACTTATCGATAGTGAAAAGCTGTGCTGCCAAGCTTTGGTGAACGTTTTCACTGGCTTTGGAGCGGAGCTAAACGTCAACGACTGCTATGCGCACTTTCAAGGCGGGAAGCTAGCCGACATCTTAATGGATACACAAGAACGTCTTGGGTTATCTATCTCGATTGATACACTTGAGCCGTTATATCGCAATGAATTACAAGCACTGTTCCAGCGTCATTTAAAACCGATGGATGGCGCTATCGAACTTATTGAATTCCTCAAACAACAAGACATCGAGTTTTGTATTGCTTCCAATGCACCGAAATCTAGGGTTGAATCTTCATTGGCGATGACAGGCATGCTAGACGACTTCAAAGGCAAAGTGTTCTCAGCTTTTGATGCTAACAGCTGGAAGCCAGAGCCTGATCTAATCATGTACACGGCCATGAACATGGGCTTTCTGCCAAATGAGTGCATCTACGTGGATGATACGTTGAAAGGGATTGAGGCTGGTGTTCGCGCGGGTATCCAATCGTTTCGATTACGCCCGAGTATTGATGAAGCAATCGTAGATCCCGAAGCCGACTCAGCAGAACTCGCGGCTCAGGATATCTACAGTTTAGAAGAAATTTCAGTTTGGATTAATGGCAAGCACTGCTCAAATGGTGGTATATCGAATTCTGCAGCTTTGGTGGGGTAGAGCTTAGTTGAAGGCTGACTACCTTACTAAATTGTTTGGTGTGGAAACCGCAAGATGCACAAGTAAACTTTTCTCCACTTTCTGAAAGCAGATACTCGTCGTGTTGGCATAAAGGGCATGTAATGTCGTCGGTGTTTGGTGTTTCTGTTTTATTCATTATGTGTCACCTGCAGCAAGTGGGTAAGCGAAAAAAGACCCGTTCAATTAGATTACTCCTAAGCTCGAATATTAGACAGTTCTGACACTTCTTAATCTCTCCTTTGCGACTTGCTTCATGATAATTGATAATGTCATCGTTATTGACCATGGTTCTTGTAATGTTATTAAACAAAAGCCAAAAAGAAAGGACCCATTACGAGTCCTCATTAGTTTGTTTTCAATTCACGCCGCTAGTTCACCAGTTGATCCTTAAGTTCGGTAGCGTGCCAATGTCTGAGATAGAGAAACCGACGCTTCTGTTAGCCTAGATACGCCATTTGAAGAATTCTGAGCCACGTCTTTAATCACATCGGATTGGCTTCGAATATCGTTAAGCTCTGCTGCAATCGTATTGGCAACGTTACTTTGCTCATCGGCTGATGTTGCGATTTGGATACTCATGTCCATTAGCGCTTGAGCTGAATCTGCAATCGAGTTTACGTCGTGACCAATGTTTGAAATCAACTGGCTACTGGTTTGCGCTTGGTCAACCGTCTGTTCGGTGATCTTCGCGATATTTTGGCTCTCTTGCTGTAAGCGTTCAATCATCGCTTGGATTTCTACAGTAGCCGACTGAGTGCGGCTTGCCAGTGTTCTTACTTCATCAGCAACAACAGCGAAACCTCGGCCTTGCTCGCCCGCACGAGCGGCTTCAATCGCGGCATTTAAAGCAAGTAAGTTAGTTTGCTCTGAAATAGCATTGATCGTCGTGATGACCTCGTTAATTTGGCTCGTATTCACATTCAAGCTAGTAACAGAAGATGAGGTTTGCTCAATCAAAGAAGAAAGGGTGGTGATTTCCGAGATTGCCTGTTGAACCTTCGCGTGGCTATCGTTGATTTGCTGCGCGTCTTGTTCTGTTTGTTCAGTTGAGCGTGCAGAGATGTTAGAGACTTCATTTGCCGAAGCTGTCATCTGATCCATTGCTGTCGCTACAGAGTCTAGAGAGGCATTTTGGCTCATGATTTGTGTTTCGCTGCGCTTCATCTCAGTTTCGAAAGAAGCCGATGTTTCGCTTAGCGTTGCTGCACTGTGGTTTACGTTGTTGACTAACTCACTAAGCGTGTCCATTGAACGGTCAAGCGCACAACCAATCGTGCCGAACTCATCACGGCCAGGGTGGAAGCCAAGGCGTGATGTTAAGTCACCATCACCAATCTTTTGAGTCGTTGAATAAAGAACCCAAAGTGCGCCGCCTAGGAAAGTCGCTACCCAGTAACAGAAAAGACCAAAAGGCACACACCACAAGAAGCTCAGTAATAAAGTGTACAGTGCTTGCTGCTTTTGATTCTGTATATCGTTAGTTGAAACGGTAAGTGAGTAGTAGTTGCCATCTTGTGCGAGTGCTGTGGCAGTCACAGAACCATTATTTGAAATAGTGGTTTGTTGAGCGCGAGTTTGCTGGCTAACAGAGCGAACAGATGCCGGGGAATCTGATGCTGATAAAATGCCTTGCAGTTGATACTCGACCTGCTGTTTTGCAGTTACGTCAATGTGTTCCATTTTGTTGACGTAGTTCAGTCCAGCTAGGCTTGCCAGAGCGGCAAAAAAGATTAAGAAAATGACCCAAAACTTGTCGTTGATCGACATCTTAATAAACAGTTTGTCTATCGTTCGAAATTGTACTTCTTTCATAAAAACTCCACGGTAAATCCTTTACCGTGGACTCTAAATAACCGACCTCAATAAAAATGTGACTTCAATCGACTAATTGTGAAAATTAATGATAGTGATATGTCATTTATGAGATCTGAATCAAGTAAATTAGTTCTGTATAGGTTTATTAGCCTAAAGAAGGCAGTAACCCTACTGAAATAAGAACTTGAATCGCAATGATAAATACGCCAACGCTACCTGCTAAAAACAACGCTTTGCTACCGCCTAACACTTGGTAACTGGCTTCTGAAGATTGTGGTTTGACAGAGAAATCAGTGTAACGAACCTTGTAGACCATCACTGTTGGTAACAGAATCGCGAGCACTGAAAGTGCAATGGCTGCGTAGCCTAAAGCCATGATGAAGCCTTGTGGGTAAAATAAGGCAAACCCCAGTGGCGGTAAGAAGGTGATAGCAGCTGTCTTAACACGTTTTGCGTTACCTAGTTTCTTGTTCAGTGAGTCGCCCATGAATTCAAATAAGCCCAAGCTCACACCAATAAAAGATGTCAGCAGTGCAAGGTCTGCAAACACACCGACGATCACGCTTAGGTTGGATTGATGAACCGTTTGCGATAGCGAGACTAATAGCGCGCCCAAGCTTGTGTCAGACAACAACTGCTCTTGGCTAATCACGCCCAAAGTAACACTTTGCCAGAAAACGTAGATAACCAGAGGCAGTGCCGAGCCAATAATCATTACCTTACGTAAAGAACGAACGTCACCATCTAGGTATCGAACAATTGATGGGATGCTGCCGTGGAAACCAAAAGAGGTAAACACAACCGGAATAGCCGCAACAATCAGGCCTTGCTGTAAAGGCATGCTCATTAAGTATTGAGAGGTAATGTTTGGCGCTAGGAAGCTGAGTACCAAAACCATCGCGATAAGCTTTAAGCCAAACAAAACGCGGTTAACTTTATCAACACTGTGTGTACCAATCGTAACAACGCCGGCAACTAATAGGGTAAATAGAAGCGTGGTGATTTGAGCATTAAGTTCGATACCCGCGATATCCGAAATTCGTTGGTTAAATTGCGCACCGCCGCCAGCTATGTATGCCGCACACAGAGCGTAGAAAAGAAACATCACCGCGAAGCTCGCAATCCACTTTCCTTTTGTCCCCAAAATGGTATGAGCTAACGTGTGTAGGGTAGCGTCAGATTCTGCGAATTGGTGAAGCTCTACCATTAATAGCGCAGTAAAAGCCATTAACGCCCATAAACCCAGCATCAAGAAAAGTGAAGTTGAAAAGCCAATACCTGCAGAAGCAAGTGGAAGAGCGAGCATGCCAGCACCAATGGTTGTGCCTGCAATGATCAAAGTACTACCAAAAACCTTTGATTTATTCATTGTATATAATTCTTTACGTTAGGGTGTGTTTTCATTGTAATTCTTCTAGCTTAAGCGCATAAACCCAAAGAATATCTCGATTTTGAAGTATTCTGATTGAGTTTAATTCCAAATGCAATTCTTATTGTAATTAAAAACATCCACTGTAAATTAATATTTACACAAAGGGGCGTGTCAGCATTCAATTGAGCAAAGCAAACGTTTGACCATGATCGGTTTCAAAATTTATACAGTAATTTGTTGTACTTGGTGTAAGGTGGCAGTACATATGTCGTTCGCGTATACCCCTTTAGCGCAAAAAAGCGTTAATGATCGCGAGTAGCTTTAAGCTATGAATATGGAATGGGTAGAGTAGAGTGCGTTCATCAAAGTGACATAATATAAGTCCAAGATGGTGCACTAGTTAATCGGACATCATGTCCACATCAAGGAATAGAGGGGGCACAATGAGTGACCAATCTTATAACGACGAAAGTCTAGAGTTGTTAGATGCTATGGAAATTGGCATTGATTTGTCTGACTATGAGCAGACAGTGAAACAGTTAGCAGAAGAGCTTTTCAAGTCTTCGAACTAAGCTTTTAAGATCTTTAATTCAGTTTCAACTGAAACGTTTTAAAGCTAAAAGTTTTCTTAGCTAAAGCTTCTCAAAGCAAACAATTCTAAACTGAGCAAATCGTATTCGCTCACACGTCATACCAAAACTATCCTCATTAAAGTTCGCGAAGATAAACGAGTACGTTTACCATGTTACTTAGTTCTCGATACTTTAATGAGGTTCAATGAACTTTCTCGCACACCTTCACATCGCCAAGCACTGTAACAGCAACTTAGCAGGTAACCTGTTAGGTGATTTTGTTAAAGGCGACCCTAATAAACACTATTCTGATTCCCTTTCTGACGGTATTAGGCTTCATCGATTTGTTGATAGCTATACTGATCGTCATGATGTATCTCGTTCTGCAAAATCACTTTTCTCAGACCAAACACGACGCTTTGCGCCTATCGCACTCGATGTATTTTGGGATCACTGCTTAGCCAATCATTGGGATCAGTTTTCACAGCAGACATTAGAGCGTTTTTGTTTAGATAGCCATGAGCAGATCTTTGAACATCAAGAGCCACACTGGCCTGAAAATTTCGTTATGGTTCATCAGAAAATGGCTGAGCATAGATGGTTAGAGAGCTATCAAGACATGTCATCTATAGAGGTGGTGTTGCAGCGAATGGCGTTGAGAAGGCCTAAGCTCGGTATGCTCGAGGCATGTTACGATGACCTCGAACGTCACTATGATACGTTGCAGTGTCACTTTAATGAGCTTTATCCCAACGTTTTAGAGGAAGCTAAGCAGTTTAATGCGCTTCAAATGAAGAAAAATCAAAAGGAAAGGTAAACAGCGTAATGCAGGTTTGCTACAATCCGCGCCTATTTAATCTTTGAGCATCATACTATGTCTGAATCTACAAAATCTTTTAACCAACTAGGATTATCTGAGCATCTTCTTGCCACGTTGTCTGAGCTTAATTTTACGGCTCCTACCAGTGTTCAAGAACAAGCAATTCCATTGGTATTAGAAGGCAAAGATGTACTGGCTGGTGCTCAAACGGGTACAGGTAAAACGGCTGCGTTTGGTTTACCGATTATTCAAAGATTAATCGAGACAAAAGACAACGTTATTCCGAACCCTAAGCTCGTTCGTGCGCTTGTATTAGTGCCAACTCGTGAATTGGCACAACAGGTTTTCGATAACTTAACTAGCTACGCAAAGGGCACCGACATTAAAGTCGTGGTGGCTTACGGCGGCGTTAGCATGAAGGTGCAAACTGATAACTTACGCGGTGGCGCAGATATTCTTGTCGCGACGCCTGGTCGTCTTATTGATCACATGTTCACTAGAAACATCATGTTGAGCCAAACGGAAGTACTGGTGCTGGATGAAGCTGACCGTATGTTAGATATGGGCTTCATGCCTGACATCAAGCGTATTCTTTCTCGCATGAACGAAGTGCGTCAAACTCTGTTCTTCTCTGCAACGTTTGATAACAAAATCAAAGCGATTGCACACCGTATGATGCAGAAGCCAAGTGAAATCCAAGTTACGCCAAAAAACAGCACCGCTGAAACCGTAACACAGATGGTTTACCCGGTAGATAAGTCGCGTAAAAGTGAGCTATTAGCGTATTTGATTGGTTCAAAAAACTGGCAACAAGTGTTGGTGTTCACAAAGACTAAGCAGGGCACTGATGCTCTCGTTAAAGAGCTTAAGTTAGACGGCATTAAAGCGGCATCAATCAATGGCGATAAGAGCCAAGGTGCGCGTCAAAAAGCCCTAGACGATTTCAAGTCAGGCAAAGTTCGTGCGTTGATCGCAACCGACGTGGCAGCTCGTGGTATTGATATTCAGCAGCTAGAACAAGTTGTGAACTATGACATGCCATTTAAAGCAGAAGATTATGTTCACCGCATCGGACGTACTGGCCGTGCGGGTAACAGCGGCTTAGCGATCTCTTTGATGAGTCAGGATGAAGCTTACCTATTGGGTGACATTGAGCGATTACTTGATACGCGCTTGCCTCAAGAGTGGCTAGAGGGCTTTGAACCAAGCCTTGAAAAAGATCTAGCGCCCGATCGTGGTGGTCGCAGCAAGAGCCGTTCATCAGAAAAACGTAAGATGAAAGCGAAGCTTAAGATTCACCAAAACCGCGGTAAAGCACGTCGTTAACAAGCTGGACAAAGCTCCAGTTTAAAGATCTATACATATAAAAATGCGCCGTTACAGTGACTTCTGTAACGGCGCGTTTTTGTATCTTATAAGCTCATCATGGGTATGAACCCGATTAAGCTTTATGTTCCTGGTTACATTTCCATTCACATGGCACTTCATAAATCAGCTCTTCAATCGAGGTTGGGTTTAGAACCCACTCTTCATCAATATTGAACTTGCTGACCATCTGCGTGTTGAAAAGCTGCCAATGCTTAAGTAGGACATCTTCAGGAGAGGTGACCATATCGCCTTCATTCCAAGTGCTTTCCATAAAGGGAGTGAGGCATACAGCGCCGTTTGCGTACATGATCATTTGCCATTTAACTTCGTAAATGTTGATCATTTTGTCTGGGTTAGCTGCATTGTACTCAGCAGCAAGCCCGTTAATCTCTTTTTCAACATCGCCGACATTGTCGATGAAGTAATCAACTAGGTTGTCTTCTTGGCGAACAGAGTCTGAAATAAGCTGCATTGGCCTACGTGAGTGAATCATGTTGGTGAACAGACGCATGCTAAACAGGTAGATAGCGATATTTGGCGCAACATCTTTTGGCAGCTCTTCCATAATCTTACTGATGTAAGACTGAAAATAATCGTGTAAACAATCACTTATTGCATGCCAAATCTTTTCTTTGCTACCAAAGTGGTGGCGGATAAGGCTATGCGAGACGCCTGCCTTTTCACTGATGTTTCGCAGTGATACACGATCGTAGCCAAAGTCACAGAACATGTCTGCGGCAACGCTCATGATCAAAAAACGCGTCTCTTCGGCGTCTTTTGCACTTCTTCTACCTTGCTTCTTTTCGGTCATCTTCATTTCACATAATTACCTGATTACAACATTCTACACTGTTTTTACTGAAATAAAAAATACTGCACAAGTGGAAAGTAAAGCTTGAGAATTATTTAATATTAAATATACTGCCCACCTGTGTAATAAATCATAATAATTAAACGGAGAGGCATCATGCAGTTCAATTTGTCTATCAATGCCATATCGAGCAAGCGCATGGGATCTGTTATTGCAGCACTATTGCTCGCAGGCTCTCTAACTGGATGTGACAAAGTTCAGTCAGAGGAAAATGTGCAGGTAATCAAGCCAGTCAAGCTGTTCGAAATCCCACAACAGACTGATATTGATCTCGATAGCTTCATTGCAAAGGTTGATGCAACCGACCGTGCGGCACTTTCTTTCCAAGTGGGTGGAGATATAGAAACCTTCGATGTTCGTATGGGACAAGAAGTGAAGAAAGGTCAGGTGTTAGCCGTATTAGACGCGACGGATTACCGTATTGCCGTTGACGCAGCCCAAGCTAAATTTGATCTGGCGAACAGCCAATACAAACAAGCTTCTGAGTTGTATGCGAAAAAACTGGTCAGTACCGATTACTACGACCAAGCCGTAAACACCTTTACTGCCGCTGAAGTTGAGTTGGACCAAGCAAAAACAAACCTTGGCTACACCACCTTAGTTGCTCCATTCGATGGCGTGGTATCGATGGTGTTTGGAAAGCAATATCAATTGATCGCAGAAAAGCAGCCTGTACTGAATATTTTGAATCACAGTGAAATGGATGTGACGTTTTCAATTCCAGTATCAAAGCTTGAAGACCGTTCTATTCAAGACCTAACGAGCTCAAACATGTGGGTTGTGATGGACAGCCACCGCGGCATTCGTATCCCGACTCGCTTTAAAGAAATCTCAACGCAACCAGATGAAGATACCAACAGCTACCAAGCGGTTGTGTCTATCGAAAAGCCAGAAGGCATCAATCTACTTTCTGGTATGACAGCGCAAGTTGAAGTTCAGAAAAGTAAATCTGACTACGGCATTGGTATTGTGGATTCAGCTTGGTTAAACAAAGACGTAGGCCATGGTGAACTATGGCGTTATAACCCTGACTCTCAACTGATTTCTAAAGTACAAGTCCTTCTTGATGAGCAAGGCAAGGTTATCGACGGATTGTCGTCTGGTGACCTTATCGTTGAAGCGGGTGTGGATGTGTTATCAGACGGACAACAAGTAAAAGCTTGGCTTCGTGAGGGCGGTATTTAATGAACCTTTCAAAATTATCAGTTGTTGTCGCGTCGGTTCTGTTACTTCAAGCCTGTAACAATGAAGCTGTACACCGTGAACAACCACCTTTGTTGGTTTCTACCTTTGAAGTTGGCGCACCGCTTACTAATCAGTTCAGAAGTTTTAATGGACAGGTGATGCCAGCTGAATTGACTCCCTTGGCATTTAAGCTAGCAGGCGAGATTCAACAAGTATTAGTAGAAGCGGGCGACAATGTCGAAAAAGGGCAGTTATTAGCCACCTTAGATAACGCAACGTACGTACAAGATCTGACTGATGCTCAATCTCAATTCAAACTGGCAAGCAAGCAGTTAGCCCGTGGTACGGAGATGTTTGGTAGCAAGATGTTGTCGCAGTCAGAGCTAGACCAACTAACGGCTAACTATAAGCTCGCATCGGCGAATTTGGCGGCGGCGAAACGCAAGCTGAGTTACACAGAACTTTTAGCGCCGTTCTCAGGAACAGTTTCAACTGTCGATAAGCAACGATTCGAAAATACGACGCCTGGAGAAACACTACTGAGTGTGTACCAGAACGACAAGGTGTATGTGCGAATTCAAGTATCAGATTCGATCTTGGCGTCAATTAGCCCAGACATGCGTTCAAATAGCTATCGTCCTGAGGCGACCTTTGGCGGTCACACAGGCCAATATCCACTGACGTATCTAGAACACACCAGTGAACTGCACCCACAATCCCGTACCTACGAGTTTTGGATGCAGATGCAGCAGCCTGAAAGTGAAATTCTGCCGGGCACGAGCGTTACGGTCAATGTAGATATGGCGAAAGCGGGCCTGAGCGATGTTCAAGGCTACCAGTTACCAATGACAACACTAGAAGCGGGCTCTGAAGCGAATCAGTTCTATGTGTGGAAAATGGAAGACGGACAAGCATTCAAAAGCGAAGTAGAAGTCGACAAGATCAGTGGCCAAGGCGCACTCATCGCTCATGGTGTTGAGCAAGGTGAGCTACTCGTAAATTCGAATTTAAGAAAACTCCGTGACGGAATCCAATTGTCAGGAAAAGCAGAATGAACATCGCAGAATATTCAATAAAGAACAAAGTAATCAGCTGGCTGTTTCTAGTCATTTTGGCCATTGGCGGTGTGACGTCTTTTGGTAATCTATCCCGTTTAGAAGACCCAGCTTTTACCATTAAAGATGCAATGATTATTTCAACTTACCCTGGCGCTACGTCAATGGAAGTTGAAGAAGAGCTGACTTACCCACTAGAAAAAGAGATAAGACAGCTTCCGTACATCGACAAGATTACCTCGACATCATCGAACGGTATGTCCCAAATTATGGTCAGTATGAAGATGGACTACGGTCCAGACGAGCTGCCTCAGATCTGGGATGAAATGCGCCGTAAGATCAACGATCTACAACCAACACTGCCAAGTGGTGTAAATTCCGTTCAGATCATCGATGATTTTGGTGATGTGTTTGGTGTGATGATCATGCTGACCGGTGATGGTTACGATTACGTTGAGCTCAAACAGTACGCAGATTACCTAACGCGTGAAATCGAACTGGTTGACGGTGTCGGTAAAGTTAGCATTGCAGGTGACCAACAAGAACAACTGTTTGTTGAGATGTCACTGGAACGCTTAGCCGCATTGAACCTAGATATGTCGACGGTGACAGCATTGCTAACACAGCAAAACAGTGTGGTATCGGCAGGCGAGGTGATGCTGAATGGTCAAAGCCTTACGATCAAGCCAAACGGCACCTTAAGCACGGTTGAAGAACTAGAAAACCTGATCATTCATGGTCGCGATACAGGTAACCTGATTCGCTTGAAAGATGTCGCTGAAGTAACTCGTGGTATTCAAGAAAAGCCGGGCAATGTATTAACGTACAACGGTAAACCAGCAATCAACTTGGGTATTGCGTTCTCTTCTGGTGTAAACGTGGTTGAGATTGGTAAAGCACTGGATGCGGAACTGGATCGCCTAGAAAGCATTAAGCCAGCGGGTGTAGAACTGAATTACTTCTACAACCAAGCGCAAGAAGTAGACAAATCTGTGGCTGACTTCTTAATCAGCCTAGTTGAAGCGGTAGCCATCGTTATCATTGTATTGTTGTTCGCAATGGGCTTACGCAGTGGTTTGATCATCGGTTTGGTTCTTCTATTGACGGTATTCGGTACCTTCATCCTGATGGATTACAACGATGTTGAACTGCACCGCATCTCTCTGGGGGCACTGATCATCGCGCTGGGTATGCTGGTGGATAATGCGATTGTTGTCGTTGAAGGTATTTTGGTGGGCTTGAAGAAAGGCAAAACCAAGCTTCAAGCAGCGAAAGACATCGTCAAGCAAACACAATGGCCACTGTTAGGTGCGACCATTATCGCTATCACAGCGTTTGCACCGATTGGTTTGTCGAAGGATGCGACAGGCGAATTCATGGGTTCACTGTTTTGGGTACTGTGTTTCTCACTGTTTTTGAGTTGGGTAACTGCACTAACACTAACGCCATTCCTTGCCGAGATGTTGCTTAAAGAAGAAGACAAGGTTGATGAGAACGAAGACCCATACAAAGGCATTCTGTTTGTGGTATTCGGTGCGTGTCTGAAAGTAGCACTTCGATTTAGATGGCTTACTGTAGTTAGTATGGTCGCTCTATTAGCAGTTTCTGTCGTCGGTTTTGGTATGGTGAAGCAGCAGTTCTTCCCGCCGTCAAATACCCCAATGTTTTACGTAGACATGTGGATGCCAGAAGGCACCGATGTTCGTGAAACCATCAAGCAGACAGAAAAAGTTGAAAGCTACATTCGCCAGCAAGACGACGTGGAGTTTGTAACGACAACGGTTGGGCAGGGCATGCAACGTTTCGCACTGACTTACCAACCAGAGAAAAGCTACGAAGCGTACGCCCAGTTACAAGTAAGAACCACTGACCGCGACACTATGTTTAAGGCTCTAGCGGCGCTAGACAAAGACTTAGCGAACGAATTTGAGCAACCAACGTTCCAGTTCAAGTTGATTGAGTTTGGTCCGTCACCCGCTTCAAAAATTGAAGCGCGTATTATCGGTGCCGATCCACAAGTACTGCGTAACATTGCAGTTGAAGTCGAAGACATCTTGCTTGCCGATCCAGGCTCTCGAAATGTTCGTCATGACTGGCGTGAACGCACTAAAGAACTTGTACCACTGTTCAACGAATCTAAGGCTCGTCGCCTAGGCATTTCAAAAACTGACTTGTCTGAGACATTACAGATGGCGTTTGGCGGTTACAACATCGGCCTACTGCGTGATGGTACTCATATGTTACCTATCGTGGCGCGTTTACCGGAAGAAGAGCGTTTTGATTTCGAATCGCTAAACAATGTGAAGATTTGGAGCCCATCACTACAAACTTACATCCCAGTTGAGCAAGTGATTGATGGCGTAGAGCTTCAATGGTCTGAGCCACTGATTCAGCGTCGCGACAGAAAACGTACGCTAACAGTATTGGCTGACCACGATGTTCTTGGTGATGAAACGCCAGCGAGTCTGTTTGCTCGTGTGAAACCAAAGGTAGAAGCATTAGATTTACCAGAAGGCTACAGCATTAGCTGGGGTGGTGAGTACGAAAGCTCTAAAGATGCGCAAGAATCTCTGTTTGGTTCACTGCCAATGGGTTATTTGCTGATGTTTATCATCACGATGCTTCTGTTTAACTCGGTTCGTAAGCCGCTTGTGATTTGGTTTACGGTTCCACTCTCTATCATTGGTGTTTCAATTGGTCTGTTAGGTACCAATATGCCATTCAGCTTCACAGCGTTCCTTGGCTTATTGAGTCTAAGCGGCATGATTTTGAAGAACGGCATTGTACTGCTTGACCAGATCAACAGTGAGCTATCAACAGGTAAAGACCCATATTTAGCGGTTGTCGACAGTGCGATTAGTCGTGTACGACCGGTATCTATGGCAGCATTAACGACTATCTTGGGTATGATTCCTTTGGTATTCGATGCATTTTTCGGCTCGATGGCGATTACCATCATGGCAGGCTTAGGCTTTGCTACCGTACTAACGCTAATAGTAGTACCGGTGATGTTCGCTATTTTATATAGAATCAAACCGTCCACTGCGGGTTATTAGGGAATGATATAAAACAGATTCTTTTAAGCCAGCCCAGTCAAATTTGACTGGGTTTTTTATGCGTGTTGTCCCGTCCTGAAATGTGTTGACACGTGAGAGCGGTAAGAGGGTACGAATAGGCAAGCATTAAAAAATCCGCTACTCAATGGGCAAGCGGCTTTAAGAACAATAGGGCGATTCTAAATTGCTAGCCGTATGTCTAACTCAATCGGCTTTGGCATGGCTAAGTGATAACCTTGATACATATCGAAGCCTAAATTTTGCATCGCTGCGAGTTGTTGTTGGGTTTCTATCCCTTCGATTACCGTCTTCGCACCGATTTGAGTAGCAAGCTTTAGGGCCAACTCCATTTCACTTGTGTCGCCTTGTTCAAAATCCAACATCACAGAGCGATCTATCTTGATGATATGAGGATTAATATGGCGAACCCGCTGTTCTGTTGACGCTTGTGTTCCGAAATCATCAACAGCGATTTGAAAACCATTTTCCGCCAATGAATGGGCTGCGTCTTTCAAACGTTCTTCACTCTCTACATTAAGCTCGACCAACTCCATCACAATTTGTTCGCACGATAAGTTAAGCTCATGCAGGCGCTTAGCTAACAAGCTATCGCTCACTTTCTCTGCGGCAAATAACTCGCCAACATTAGGAAGAACATTCAAGAAAAGGTGTAAATGACGAATAGTCGACTGTGCGAAGTTGCGTATATGAATGGCTCGGCTCAGCCTCTCGACATTAATTTTGTCTGTGCATGAGGTTTCGTCGGAATGAAAGAAGTGATCAGGGCGAACAATGGCACCTTTGCTGTTCGAAATTCGAACTAAAGCCTCTACACCTATCTGAGTCATAGAAGAATCAAATATAGGTTGGTAGACACTTCTAAGTGTTAGGTCTTGATATTTCGCAATAAACTGCATATCGGCATCCACAGATATACAGCTAATAAATTCACTTCTGTCTGATAAAATCATAGTCGCTAATAAAGGTGTTTATTTAATGACGAGAATATACGTCACGGCTGTCACAATATTGACAGGTGTTACTAAATTGTCAATTAATAAAAATTCATTTGTAACGTCAATATTTAAATTAATATAACTAACGAAAAATCAGCATGATAAATGACATTAACCATTAAATTTACTTATCATTGACTGTGTTTGATAGTTTAAGTGAATCTAATGGCTGAGTAACGTCTCACATATTAACCCCAACCAATATAAGGCTAGAACGCTGATACACCAGAGAAAAGTAGTGTTAATGGCTTAAATTATGGGGGAGTGTCAAAGTTACATTATTAACAAACAACTCTGTTTGCATATAAATGATATCTACTTCTCAAAATATGAACGATGAGCTGATAAGTTATTATTTTATCGAAGATAAATTTTGATTGATTATTGGGTAGGGCTTGAGTTGGGTTTTATAAAATATTGGGATGGAGGTCTAACTATTTACTTTCAAGACTGATTAAAAAAGTTGACCCGTATTCTTACTGCCATTGAAGTACTGCGTAAAGTTGCAGGTATTTACGAACCAGTTGTTGATTTCCTGACCGCTTTAAAGGGTGTCCAAATTTAATGAAGCAAGGGCTGATTTTAAAATTATTATTTAAGTCAGTAGCGAATTGAGAATCACTCTCTCTTAGCGTGATACCTTGTTGGCTATATTCCGTGATCTCGTCTGGGAGTTCACCCATCCACCAATGCAATAATTCACCACTGTTTTTACTTCGGCTAATCCAATGGTCGGAGACAATGATCAAAACGTCATTGGGTTGAATGGAAAATCCATACTCTTGTTGCCAATTATGGATGTCCAACATTAACTTTCTACGACAGGTTTTCCCGGCGCTCACCATATGATGACTGATCATCCAAACGGTACCAATTTCGGAAGATATTCGGAAGTGTCGAGGCGTTTCGCCAGAAGAAAGCATTTCAAGTGGGCTGATGTTGCTTGCATGATTAAAGCTAACGAAGGTGTGCTCCATTCGGCGGGCAAATGCCTTACCTATATGGTGCTCACTGATCCCTTGATTGTGTACAGTAGGGTAGTGGCGTTCACAGAGCTTTAGGCAATCGTCTTGAAATTGATTAACGCTTTTAATCACTAGATCTAATAACAATGAAGTCCCTTATACACAGCTACTATCTTATTGATGGGCAATAGTACGGTAATTGCGGTTCCGTTACCTATCGTCAAAGTGCGAGTTCTTGATCTCTCTATCAAAATTAACCATTGCTGAGTGATTTTATGGATAGCACTGGCGCTCTACAGGTCTGTATTCTAAATTATGAGGAATTCTAGCTAGTTACCTCGACTATAGTCTAGTCAGCAAATCACAATTGATCTACTTACTCTTTATTTGGAAACATTCATGACCATTCAATTAGATTCGAAACAAAAATCTGAGCTTACTCATACGCTCCAAAAGTACCTGCAGGATGAACTTGATGTGGAGCTTGGTCAGTTCGACACGGAATTCTTGGTCGATTTCATAAGTAAAAAGTTTGGGGCGGTTTACTACAACAAAGGGATAGAAGACGCTCAAAAAGTCATGGAACGTAAAATGTTAGATATCTCAGATGAGCTTTACGAGATCGAACAAATCGTTGAAATCTAACGTTTAGCCCAAACTTGTTCAAATAATTTGAATAACTCGTTTAATTTGAAATGATGTTACCAATGTAAAGCTTGGTAAATAATATGTTACACAAACTTGGTGTAGGGTACGCTTTTCGAAACTACACTACTCGTTAACATTCGGAAGAGATGCATGGACAACAACGTTAGAAATTACAACCCTTTAGCAAGAGCGATGCATTGGATTTCAGCTCTCGCGGTATTTGGCTTATTTGGTGTAGGCCTGTGGATGGTTGATCTTTCATACTACAGCGAGTGGTACAAAACAGCGCCAGACTATCACCGCTCGGTAGGCATTCTTTTGGCTGCCGTTACCGTTATCCGCTTGGTCTGGAAACTAGTTACCGCGTCACCTAAAGTGGAAGGTAAAAGCTATGAAGTTGCAGCAGCGAAGATCGCTCACGGCTTCATGTACATCAACTTAGCGGTTTTGTTTATTTCAGGTTATTTGATTTCGACATCAGATGGCCGCGGGATAGAGGTATTCAATTGGTTCACTGTACCAAGTATGGGCGAACTGTTTGCAAACCAATCTGATCTCGCAGGTACGGTTCACTACTATGCTGCATGGGTACTGATCATTATGGCATCAGTGCACGCCTTAGCGGCGATAAAACACCACGTTATCGACAAAGACGATACGCTACGAAAAATGATAGGAGCTTCAAAATGAAAAAGTCAATTATCGCTACAGGATTAGCATTTGCTATGGCAATGCCTTTCGCTGCGAACGCCGCTGATTACGTGATTGATACAAAAGGTGCGCATGCTTCAGTTAACTTTAAAGTTAGCCACCTAGGTTATAGCTTTATCCAAGGCCGTTTTAACACATTCTCAGGTGATTTCTCATTTGATGAAAGCAACGTTGAAGCATCAAAAGTAAACGTAACTATTGATACAACAAGCCTTGATTCAAACCACGCAGAACGTGATAAGCATATCCGTAGCTCTGACTTCATTGATGCAGGTAAATTCTCTGATGCGACATTCAACAGCACAAAAGTGGTTGATAAAGGCAACGGCAAACTTGAAGTAATGGGTGACCTTAAGCTTCACGGCGTAACTAAGCCAATCGTTATCGAAGCTGAATTCATCGGTGCTGGTCAAGACCCTTGGGGCGGTGAGCGTGCTGGTTTCGTGGGTACAACTCGTCTAGAACTTGCTGACTTCAACATTCCAGTAATGGGCGCTTCAAGCTATGTAGACATGGAACTACACGTTGAAGGCGTAAAAAAGTAATCTAGCTTTCTAGCTCTCTGACAGGTATCAACATTATTTAGAAATATCAAAAGTTTGGTCGATACTAAATAGGTCAGCAGTTAGAAATAGAGAAAGGCGCAAAGTTTTCACTTTGCGCCTTTTTTATTGAGATAAATGGCAACGCGTTTAGGTCTGTTTTGTGTCAAACCGTTTAGTACGTTAAAAGCCACCATTTGCCTCTAGCCAGTCAACGTTGCCATGACTGAGTTATCTAATTGAACTACTAATCCCTAATAGTTCAACTTACGATTAGTTAAGCTGTTTCTAGTTCAGCTTGAGGAACCACGTTTAGTCGGTCACCGTAGATTGGACGCAGTGCTTGCATCACTTCAATGCGAGTCAACACACCCACCATCACGCCATTTTCTAACACTGGAAGCATATGTGGTTGGCTTACTTTCATCGCTTTTGCACGCTCTTCTAGAGAAAGAGATGTCAAGCGAGTTGCGAAGCCCATGCTTGTCGTCGGGTACAGTTGCTCTTTGTCGATGCATAGGAACTCAGCAACGTCTACTAGCTTGTCGTTTGCATCGATTGCCACAACGTCACGGCTCATTAGGTCTACGACTTTTTGGCCTTTAGTTGGGATGTAATCTTGGCACCAAAGGTCAACCATTACGTCATGAACAGAGAAGATACCCACTAGACGGCCTTCAACATCACAAACAGGAGCGCTAACAAGTTGCGCGTCTAAAAGTGTATCAATCGCGACTGATGTTGGCATTTCAACGCTCAATGTAATTGGTTGAGTGTTCATGATTTGCTTGATAGTAGTTGCTGTGTTCATTGTAATTTCCTTAACTGACGTAATTTCTGTTGTTTGTGTAATAGCGGTAATTTTTGCTGCTTTAAGTTGTGGGCGACGGTAGATACTCCAGTTGGCTAAGCCGACCAATACTGAACCACCTACGATGTTGCCGATTGTCACTGGTATTAAGTTTGCTGTGACAAATTGCATGACGTTTAAGTCTGCGTACTGCGCTGGTGTTGCACCGATTTGCATCCAGAAGCTTTCCGGGGCGAATGTTTGAATCGTGATGCCTAGAGGAACCATGAACATATTCGCCACACAGTGTTCAAAGCCTGAGCTTACGAACATTGCAACGGGTAACACGGTCATCATTGCTTTGGTCATTGCGTTAGCGGAGCTGAACGTTAACCAAATCGCTAAACACACCAACAAGTTACAAAGCACACCCAAAGCAAACGCTTGAACTGGGCTGTGGTGCAGCTTGTGTTGAGCAATGTTTAGAGCGTTTAAGCCCCATTGGCCGCCATCCAGTTGATATAAGCCTGCTGCGCTTACCAAAGCCAATAGGAACATGGCACCGATAAAGTTGCCGACATACACTTTGCCCCAGATAGACAGCATCTTAGTGAAGGTGATTTGCTTGTTAGCCCATGAGATGCTGGATAACACTGAGCTGGTAAATAGCTCACCACCGCAAATCACAATCAAGATCAAACCCATACTGAATGCAAGACCGCCGGCTAAGCGACTCAATCCCCATCCAGCATCAGCGCTGCCCGTGGTTACCGTGATGTAGAACAAAAAAGCAAGCCCGATGAATGCGCCAGCCATGATTGCCAAACTCAATGTCATGCTGCTGGTTTTATTTGCTTTACTTAATGCAAACTTCTCTGCTTCCGCCATCATTTCTGTTGGTGAGAACAGTTGATGATTTTCAGAAGTGCTGGTTGCCATATCCCCCCCTTGAACAATCCGTCATGTGTAATTCCTAGTGTTAATGACTTGGTTAATCCGTAATGGTTAATCAGTAATGTTTTGCAGGGCTCGTTGTGTCCTGCCATTCCAGATTAGGGCGTTGATGGGTAGAGGTAAAATTGATAATTTTTAGAAACCACATCAAATTTATTGATATAGATTGGGTTACGCGTAGAATGAAATTGATTGCTCATTGGCTTTATAAAAAACGAGCATCAGGACACAAATAATTAAAAGCATTAAGGATGAATTTTGCGTTATTCATTAAAGCAACTCGCGGTATTTGATGCAGTAGCAGACTCCGGGAGCGTTAGTCAGGCAGCAGACAAATTGGCGTTGACTCAGTCGGCGACAAGTATGTCTCTTGCACAGTTGGAAAAAATGCTCGGCAGGCCTTTGTTTGAAAGGCAGGGCAAGCAAATGGCTCTTACTCATTGGGGGATGTGGCTAAGGCCTAAAGCGAAGCGTTTACTGCAAGATGCGCAGCAAATTGAGATGGGTTTTTATGAGCAGCATTTACTAAGTGGAGAGCTCAAACTCGGTGCAAGCCAAACACCAGCGGAACACCTAGTTCCTGACCTCATCAGTATTATTGATAACGACTTTCCTGAGATGCGAATCTCGCTCGGCGTACAAAGTACCGATGCGGTTATTGATGGCGTATTAGATTATCAATATGACTTGGGTGTTATCGAAGGTCGTTGTGATGACAACCGAGTTCACCAAGAAGTGTGGTGTACGGACCATTTAACGGTGGTTGCATCGGCTCATCACCCGTTTGCGAAGCGTGAACGAGTAAGCTTGGCGCAATTAGAACAAGCAAAATGGGTATTACGTGAACATGGTTCGGGTACTCGCAAAGTTTTTGATAGCTCTATTCACCATTTAATTGGTGATCTTGATGTTTGGCGAGAGTATGAACACGTTCCTGTTTTAAGAAGTTTGGTTGCAAACGGCCCATATTTAACGTGTTTACCTTATCTCGATGTCGAACAGTTTGTTGAGTCTGGTCAACTGGTCACATTAAATGTCCCTGAGCTTGAAATGGAAAGAACCTTGTCCTTTATTTGGCGTGCAGATATGTCTGAGAACCCACTTGCTGAGTGTATTAAGCGAGAAGGTAAGCGCATGATGAAAGGCAAGCCGTCGGTTCTGTAACGATAAATTGATAAAATACTGATAACCAAATATGTTGAATAAGCGATTTCGGTCTCTATCTAGTGATAAATACACATCTGCATACATTATTAATGTGATCGTGATCGGCTAAATAAGGGCTATCTTCCCATAGTATGCTTACTTGATTTTAAGTGAGGCTAAATCCGGTTGCGTTCAATTACGTAATTAGGCTTTAGAAATAGTATGAGTACATTAGTCGCGATTTCATTAACAACAGGTATTTTGTCAGGTCTATGGGGATGGATTGCTATCTCTTTCGGCTTATTGTCATGGGCAGGTTTCTTAGGTTGCACCAGTTACTTTGCTTCGCCAACAGGCGGCGTTAAAGGACTAGCAGGTAGCTTATTGACCAACATGACTGGCGTATTCTGGGCAATGGTGATTATCGAAAGCTCAACCTTCGCAGGGTTAGAGATTTTAGGCTACATGATTACTGCTATTGTGGCTTTCTTTATGTGTATTCAAGCGAAACAAGCGTGGCTAGGTTATATCCCAGGCACCTTCATTGGTTGCTGTGCGACGTTTGCTGCAGGTGGTGATTGGCAACTTGTAGTGCCATCTTTACTGCTTGGTGGTGTATTTGGATACTTGATGAAAGCAACGGGGCTATGGCTTCACGAGAAATCGACTCAATCTTCGGAAGTTGTTGAACAACACGCTAAACAGGCAAAGGCTTAATTCGTTAACCTAACCTCAGTTTAGTCACTGTGAACTCTTGCAAGAGAACCCCCAATTAATTTGTATATCGATTTATACAGGCACACCGTTTGGTGTGCCTTTTTTGGTTGAGGCGACTAGCTAAATATTTCATCAGTAGAGCAACTGATAGCATCTATAAAACAAATTATGTTTAGGTATTTCCATTCGCCATGGTGATCACGCGTTTTAATGTCCACCTTAATAAAAGCGGAATGCATTCTTGTCCTTGATTCTCGCAATGAGAAACAATGGCGAGTGCAAGGTCGGGTTTTGCATGTTTCTTCAATACCTTGGCAACCACTTTCTTTGGAGGGATAGGGTGATCGTATGGAATCTTAACCATGTCACGGAAAAAGCTCTCAAATCCATTCATATATAGGTAATGCTCGATATCTTTATCTGGCAGTTCCGTGAGTCGATGTCTTTCCTGATCATTACCAAGCTTCGATAGCACCGTTGCTGCGTATTTTTTACCCGCCGCATCGCCGTCAGTTACCACATGCCAATCGATGCCAAACTCTTGCGCGACCTTAATCAGTGCCTTAAGTCCTGATTGGGCGAACTCAATAATCTGCACACCTTCTGCTGCTAGGTTATAGCCACATTGGTTGGCAAGTTCATTGAACAACCAAACCTCGGTTTCACCTTCTACTAATAGCCAACAGCGAGCAAATAGTGCCCCAGAGCGGTGGAAGCGGATATGAAAACCAATTCGTCGAAGTTCATCCTTACTGAAATGGTTCATGTTGAGTTGATTGGCGATGGTTTTGTCTGACTGACGAACCAAGCGACGAATCGATTGAAGTGGGACCGCCGCAAGTAGGTCGCCACTGTTGGTGGTCAGGATTTTCTGCATGGGCAATTTCTGCATCAAGCTCCAAGCCCTTGCCAAGTGTGTTGGGTGCAATCGACCTTCTGGATCTTCAAGGATCAACAGAGGGCGCGCACATCGCCTTAAGTCGTTTGGCCCTTTAGCTTGTAGATAAGCGTTAAGTAACCCCATGAATAATAAGCGAGTTTGTTTGTTCTTGGTCTCTTCGACGAGTTGATGAATACTCTGATCATTGGTACCCGCAGAATAAAGCAATCCGTCTCGCTGTTTTCTAGGGTTACGACGAGAAGTACTTTTGAAAGAAAAATAGTGCTCAATCAAACTTTGCATCGACTCTAGGCTACTGCGCATTTCACCTTTATTAACATGTCCGGGTATCGCCATAAGACGGCGGCAGGTGTTGTCTATTCGTTTTTCTATTCTTGCTTGTCGACCATTACCGTTATTGGCGCCGTTTCCATTTGTTGTGCCATTGCTCGTGTGATGGTTCCCGTTCCCGTTTGAATTTGCATTAGTTGCGTGAACATTAGTCGGCAGGTGAGCATTGTGGTTAAGGGACTTGCCGTTGAAAGGACGATCAAAGTGCCTTGCATCACGCAAACGGATAACGGGATGTAAGGTCATTAATTCTTGAGCAAGCTTTTCTGAATGATGAAGCTTGAGCGGATTACCGTCCAAACCAAGAAATGCATAGTGTGTTGTTGTCTCATACTGTTCTAACGTCGCGCTGATGCGATAGTAGATGCGAAATACGCCAAATTCATCTTGAACCCAAATAGGTTTGAGTTTGCGATAACGACCTGCGTTAAGTTCGCTCTTATCGTTAGCTTTTAAAGCGAGAACAATTTGAAGATGTTGAGACTGCGGGTGTGAAACAGAGTAATCGACATGAAAATCGGTCATTTCAAAGTGATATGGCACACCGTCTGAGGGCAGAATGACGGAAAGGGCATCCAATAATGAAGACTTACCCCAAGTATTTTCACCAATAAGCGTGGTTAGCTCGTCAAACGCGAGTGACATGCGCTTGATACCTCGAAAGCCAGAAATCTCGATTCTTTCTAGTTGCATAGGCTTACTCCTAACGGAAGGCTCTGCTAATTATTTGAAAGCTAACAGATATCTTTAATCATAATCGAAAAATCCAAATCCGGTATGCTCACCTGTCACAAAACCCGTTGTTTATTAATACGGTGCAAAATGAGATTTTTGATCTATCTCGAGTATTTTTTTGCAGTGCAGTTTCATAAAATTCACGATTCTGTCATGATTCTCGACCTAGTATGAAGGGACAAAGAGAGAAGAAAATATGACTAAAAAGAATAAGCCGACAAAAATAGTGTTGGCACACATCAACGACACCCACTCATACTTTGAACCAACCTCGTTACAGCTATCACTTAAAATGAACAACCACATCATTGAACCTTATGTCAGTGCTGGTGGCTTTGCTCGAATTTCAACACGCTTCAAACAAATAGAACAAGATGCCCAGCGTCAGAAGGTTGGAACCTTGTTCTTGCACGCTGGTGACTGCTTCCAGGGCACGTTGTACTTTTCCTTATTCAAGGGAAAAGCCAATGCCGATTTGTTGAATGCCCTTAATATAGATGCCATGACGCTCGGTAATCACGAGTTAGACATGGGTAATGAGCCCGTTGCGATTTTCGCGAAAAGAATCAAATTCCCGCTGTTGGCCGGTAACTGGAATCTATCGAATGAGGATATCAATAAAACTCATACGCTAGCGGACAACGACATTGTTAAGCCTTATCTGCCTGAAACACGAAGTGCTTCTTTTATAACGAAAGAGTTTGATGGCGAGAAGGTCGCAATATTCGGCTTAAGCATCGACAAGATGGCAGGCATCGCTAACCCAGATATCGATACACCGTTTGAAAATGCTTTGGAAACAGCAAAAGGGACCATTGAGCAAATCCATCAAGCAGGTATCAACAAGATTGTGTTACTTAGCCATCTTGGTTACGAAGCTGATTTAGAGTTAGCAGCCAACGTAACAGGTATTGGTGTCATCGTTGGTGGTCATAGTCATCGCTTACAAGGTGATTTCTCTGATATCGGCTTAGTTAAAGATGATGAATACGGTGTGAAAATTGGCGATACCTATGTTGTGCAAGCGGGTTTCCACGCCATGAGCTTAGGACACTGCGAAATCGAGTTCGATTCTCAAGGCAAAGTGACGCACTTCAATGGTAAAAACGAACTGTTATTAGGCCGTCGACTCTTTATAGACGCGAAACTGAGTGAAGTAGGGCAAGACGATGCCCACGATATGGCGTGTGAGTTTTTAAACAATCACCCTAATATTGCAGTGTGTAAGAAAGATCCTGAGCTGCAGAGCATTCTGACGGATAAATACCAGCCGCGAGTTCGAAAGCTTCAGCAACAAGTGATTGCTCATGCAGACACTAAACTTCGCCATGTACGTATTCCAGATGCTAAAGGCCCGAGTCAACTAGCCCCCTTGGTTGCTCAATCATTTCACCATCTAATGAACAAGAAAGGGCATCAGGTTGACTTTGCCATTCACAACGCCGGTGGTGTAAGAAATTCACTGAATAGCGGCGATGTCTCTGTTGCCGATATTGCCGGAAAACTACTACCGTTTGCCGTACCTATTGGTGTGTATGAAGTAAAAGGTGAAACGATCGCTGGCATGCTTGAAGGTGCAATCAATAACGCGATTGATAATGGTGTCGTGGGCACAGGTTCAGGTAGCTTTCCTTATACACATAATTTGAGGTTTTGTTACCACAAAGAAGCGCCTATAGGACACAGGATTCACCATCTAGAAATTCACTCTGATGATTCAGGTTGGCAAGCTGTTTCTCGCAACCGTATTTACCGGGGCGCGTCGTCAGCCTATACAATGAAAGGCAAAGAGGGCTATAACGCTGTGTTGGATATGATCGGTGATGGCACGGTCACCACTGACTCTATGGCAGACTGCTTCATCGAGTTTCTGCAAGACCACCCAGAGTCGCTTCAACTCAATGAACCGTTGAATTGTATGGAGTGTTTTAGATAACTAAAGCTGATACTGATATTTAACACTATTACTTTGGGTTATTTATAAAATTGGCATTGTTTATGCTTTATCTCTGCAGGTCGCCTTCTTGTGGAGATATGCATGGATAAGAAAGATTGGTTAGATGCGGTAGCGGTTGTCGGTTGGGTATCAGTTTGGTCAGCGTTAGTGTATTTAATACCTGCCGCAGGGCTGTAAATTGCTCTTTTTGCAACTTCATTACGCAGTGCAATAGTGTGTTTGACTTGCGAATTTATTCTTAGAATCAATTCGCGTGTTTATTTGACAAAGTGGCATCAATCAGAAAGGAGCGTTTGCTCCTTTTTTGCTTTTTCCGTGCAAATTTATATAGACGAAACACAACCAGAGGATTATTATCCACGCGTTTGGGGAGTAGTTAGCGCAAGTTTACATATCGTCATCTCGTTAGGCCAAGAGTCTATCCGGTATGTAAAAGTGAAATCCCATATTTCACTTCAACGAGACCAACGCAATCACAGTCAAGATCCGTAATGGAGCTTGATATGCTTTGTTTGCGGAAGGTCTTTGTACAGTTCTTCCGCCCGGAGGAATAATGAACTCAACTCAATCTCTATTATCTACCAATAGTGAATCCTTTTTTTCATCGCCAATCATGACGACTTATGCGGGCTTTTTCCTGCTAACGGTTATTCTCGTCTCTATTGATATCTATCAGACTCGTGGCGGTAACGTTACTATCAAGAAAGCGGCAATCTGGAGTGTTTTCTGGTTTGTACTTGCGTTTTTGTTTGCTGGCTCGATTTACCTATTTTGGGACATTTATGCGCCGAACAGTGACTACACAGCGCAAAAAGCAACCGTGTCATTCATTACGGGTTACTTGTTAGAAAAATCCCTTAGCGTAGACAACTTGTTTGTTTTTGCGATGATCTTTGCTCAATACCAAGTTCCTGAGCATCTAAGACCTCGTGCGCTTCTTTGGGGCGTAATTGGTGCATTGGTGCTTCGTGCAATTATGATCGCACTAGGCGCACAGCTATTGGCGGAATATCACTGGGTGCTTTACGTGTTCGCTGCGTTCTTGATTGGTACAGGTATTAAGCTGGCATTAGACAAGGGCGAAGAGGAGAGTGTGAATACTCTGCCTGAAAAGCTACTTCGTAAAGTGATGCCGGTAACAGAGGACTTCCATGGCCCTGCATTAATGGTTAAACAGGGTGCTAAATGGGCATTCACTCCAATGATGTTGGTCATCGGTGCGATCGCAGTCATGGACGTGATGTTTGCATTAGACTCTATCCCTGCGATCTTTGCGGTAACACAAGAACCGTTCTTGGTACTTGCGGCTAACGTGTTTGCGTTACTTGGTCTTCGCTCGTTGTATTTTGTACTGCAAGGTATGATGGACAAGTTCATCTATTTGAAACCCGCGCTTTCATTCATCATGGTGTTCATTGGTGTGAAAATGCTTCTGGTTGATAGCGAGTGGGCTATCCCAACTTACTGGTCATTGGCGGTATTGGTTTCTACGATGACGATTGCGGTTATAGCGTCGGTTTATGCGAAGAAGCCAGGCATTGAACAAGTAAATTAAAAACAAATATAACTTATCGAAAAGTCGATAATGAACACGTGGCTGATGAAGTGGAAAATTAATTTATGTAAATTTTCTGTGACATTGGCCACTGTTGTTTGCGGGGTATTTGTACTAAATGCATGATTTAAACACTATATTGAATTTGTACTCACATAATCTGCATATCTATTTTGTGACATTGTTAATGGTTTGTTTTATTAGAAAAACTAATCCCAAAATCTAATTTTAGTCATTTTTTAACCTGCAAAAGATCACCTATTATTCTTGTCATCAGAACGAAACACATTAATAAATTTATAGAGAGGCAATCATGGCTCAAGCAGTACAAATGAATACTATCGCTGTTCCTAACTCTATGGATAAGAAAACCTACTCGGTTAACTTCAAAGGATTGATTGCACACATTTTCGATATTCTTTTCGTAGACAACTCTCCACGTAGTTACTACGCAAGCGACCTATCTGGTCACATGCAACGCGATATCGGTATTAACCGTTAATCTCAGCGTTAACATGTAAATATAGAATTTTAAGAAAACGCCAGCTTCTAAAGCTGGCGTTTTTGTATCTGAAATAAACTCAATCTCTTCGTAAACTAAGCACCTGAAAGAAAAACCTAGGCATAACGGTCTGTATTTGAGCGCCATTCAATTCGCTTTGTACAAGGATCTCGGTATGTCACACGCCAAACGCAATTCATCATTGATTAAACTTTGTTTATTTGCCTTACCGATCGGCTTCTATTCCTCAGTGTCGCTTGCACAAACCTGGAGTAATGAAGGCCAGCCCGCACAGGTTATCGAGCTCTTCACCTCTGAAGGTTGTTCAAGTTGTCCTCCCGCTGATCAGTACCTCAGTACTTTTGAAAACCATCCAAAACTTTGGACACAAGTTATTCCGCTTGCCTATCACGTCGATTATTGGGATTACTTAGGTTGGGGCGACAAGTTCGCGAGTAAGGCGTTTAGTCAGAAGCAACGCTTGTACAAAGCTTATGGAGTAACAAGTGGGGTTTACACACCCGGCTTTGTTGTCGATGGAAAAGAGTGGCGCGGTTACTTTAACTGGTTAGACAGAACGTTGCCTTCGCTTAAACAACAAAATAACCCCAAGCTAACGGTCAACTATAAAGGCGATACGTTCAGCGTAAGTTACGAAGGCAAAGGGGATTATGTTGCTCATATAGCTTTGCTGGCGATGAACGAAGTCACCAGCGTTAAGGCGGGCGAGAACAGGGGTAAGAAACTCGAACATGATTTTGTTGTGGTTTACGATGGTTATCAGCGTGGTGAGTCTGAATGGCAATTTAATATCAATTTTGAGCCACTTGTCGCTACACCAGACGCAGTCGCTGTTTGGTTAACCGAGCCGAATTCGTATGCATCGGAACAAACGGTAGCAGGTTGGCTGAACTAACTGCAACCCACGACAATTGTGTAGCTGGAATACTCTTAGACGAAGTTGGTACGGCGAGTATCGAGGTTCTCACATCGAAAACTTCGCTTCTGACGGATATTAATCAGTGAAATAGAAGCGAAAGGGCGATTTAGTTACGTAATACTGCTGAAATACGTTAATATAGCGCGCTATTATTTTAGCTTTGAGTTCCTGCAATTAATGACTAACACCACTACACCAACCAACTTCTCTGATCTTGGCTTAATCTCTCCTTTGATGGCTCGTTTATCTGAGCTTGAATACCAACAGCCAACGCCTATCCAAGCGCAAGTTATTCCAAGTGTGTTAGCAGGACGCGATTTAATTGCAGGCGCAAATACCGGTTCAGGTAAAACCGCAGCATTTGCACTTCCACTGTTACAAAAGATTCATGAAGATGCCCCTCTGGACCGTCGTTCAGGCAAAGGTAACTTTGTCTCTGGCCTTATCTTGGTTCCTACTCGTGAACTTGCTAAGCAAGTGGCTGACAGCGTTAAATCTTACGCTGTGCATTTCAATGGCGCGATTAAAACGGTTTGTGTATTTGGTGGTGTATCGGTAAACACTCAGATGCAAGCGCTACGTGGCGGCACTGATATCTTGGTGGCAACACCGGGTCGTTTGCTGGATCTAATCTCAAGCAACGCTATCAAGCTAGATAAAGTAAAAACGTTAGTGCTTGATGAAGCTGACCGAATGTTAAGCCTTGGTTTTACAGAAGAACTAGACGCGATCTTGAAACTTCTACCAAGCAAAAAACAAACCTTGTTGTTCTCTGCGACTTTCCCCGAGCAAGTTAAAACGCTGACTCACGAACTACTGAATGATCCAATTGAGGTTCAACTTCAAAGTGCCAATGCGAGCACACTGGTTCAGCGTGTATTCGAAGTAGAAAAAGGTCGTAAGACCGCGTTACTCGCACACCTAATTCAACAACATGAATGGCGCCAAGCTCTGATCTTCGTTAATGCGAAGAACAGCTGTGAGCACCTAGCAGACAAGCTTTACAAGCGCGGTATCATCGCAGAAGTATTCCACGGCGATAAAGGGCAAGGTTCACGTACTCGTATCCTAGAAGATTTCAAATCTGGCGAGATTGACGTTCTGATCGCGACAGACATCGCGGCACGTGGTCTGGATATTGAGAAGCTTCCAGTAGTAATCAACTTTGATCTACCGCGTAGCCCGTCAGACTACATGCACCGTATCGGCCGAAGTGGTCGTGCAGGTGAGGTTGGTCTTGCGTTATCTCTGATCGATCACGAAGATTACCACCACTTCAAAATCATCGAGAAGAAGAACAAGATTCGTCTTGAGCGTGAGCAAATTGAAGGCTTTGAAGTGGATGAAGAAGCGACAGCTGAACTGATCGCAGCACTAAAACCTGTTGCGCCACCGGCCGGTACTGGCAAGAAGAAAAAGAAGAAGAAAGCTCCAAAAAACCAAGATGTGTGGCTGAACAACAACTGATCTTGAGTCAGCAAGCCATATAAATCAGCAAGCCATATAAATCAATAAGCTATATGAGTCAGCAAACAATAGACATTCAAAAGGTGCTTAATTGCGCCTTTTTTGTGTCTGTAGGGCTGGGATTTGAGTCGTTAATAAACGACTGTTGCAGTGTTAAACAACCCGATAAGCCGTTCGAAGGATAGCGTCCTCCATAAGAGATTCGGCGATTTAACGCTTTGCTCATAACCTGTTCGGGTTTTGAGCAATTGGGTAACCGCGTGAAGACCTCGATTAAACAATTAGTGCTGGCCACTTCATTTTTCCTGTTTACCCAACACTCTTCTAGTGCTGCTGAATTTGAGGTTAAAGGGGTTAATAAAACTCTCACCGAAAATGTAGAATTATATTTAGAACCTTTAGCCGATGTTCCTGCATCACAGCTATCGAAAACGAAGCTATCTAAACGTATTCAAGATGCACTCAACCCTTATGGTTATTATCACCCACAGCTCGATATCGACCTCAATGATTCTGATAACGTGATCATTAACATCGATTCTGGTCCTGTCATGCGCATCGCAGAATCGATAGTAAAAATAACAGGTGAAGCTAGCCTAGATGCGGAGTTCATCAATATACTCAATCAAAGCAAGTTAGGCTCAGGTTTAACTTTGTCTCACCAAGAATACGACCAAACTAAGCGTGCGATTTTCTCTTTAGCAAAGCGGAAAGGTTATTTTGACGGCAGGTTTATCGAGTCAAAGATTGAAGTTATTCCTAGCGAGAACATCGCGAATATACACTTGTATTTTGCAAGTGGTCCACGCTACAAGTTCGGTTCTATAAGTATTCCTGATGATGGGGTTGACCCTACTCGTATCGAGAAAATACCCACCTTTAAAAAAGGTGATGACTTTGACACCATCAAGTTAGGTGAACTGCAATCTGATTTGTCAGACACTCAATGGTTTCGAAGTGTCATCGTACATGGTGACTTTGACAAACTTGATGACAACCTAGAAGTTCCAATTGAAATCATTGCCGAGCCAAGTTCTCGAAATATCGTGCAGGTCGGTGGCGGCTATTCTACTGATCTCGGTTTACGCGCCTCTCTCAGTTGGTCAAAGCCTTGGTATAACCGGAGAGGCCACAGCTTTGAAACACAGACATATTTGTCTGAACAGGAGCAATCACTTCAGTTGGGGTACAAAATCCCCACAGAGAAAGTCACAACGGATTACTTTGGTATTCAGTTTGAATCGAAACGAATTGATCATCGAGACACCAATAGCTTTACAAACGATCTTAAGTTCGAACGTTACTGGCAATTAGACAGTGATTGGCAAAGCACCATTTATGTCAGATACTTGCACGAACAGTACCGTCAGGCGTCTGAGGAAGAGCAATCGCAATTGCTGTTACCTGGCATCAGTTTTTCTCAGGTTGATCGTAAAAATGATCAGTTGGAGCTCAATCATCGACACATCTATTCTGTCGAGTATTCTGACCCTAGTCTGTTCTCTGACTCAAGGCTGTTGCGGTTGGAAGGAAACAGTGTCCTTTCATGGGATATTAGTGACAGGCAGAAGCTCCATTTCCGCTCCAACGTAGGCATCAACATTGCCAAATCATTATCTGATGTGCCGTCGTCACTGCGGTATTTTGCTGGTGGCGATGGAAACCTGCGAGGTTATGGTTACGAATCTATCTCCCCTAGAGACGAGAATGGTGAACTAACGGGGGCACGTTATATGTTAACTGCTGGGCTCGAATATCAGCATCAAGTCTATCGTTCAATTTGGTTGGGCGCATTTCTTGATGTGGGTGATGCATTTGATCAACAAGCGGATTGGAAGCGTGGGACGGGCGTGAGTTTGATTTGGAACTCACAGTTAATGCCAGTTAAGCTCGATTTTGCTTACGGCTTAGATGCGCCTGAAGGCGACGAATTTCGTATTCATTTTTCCTTGGGTACTCAATTCTGATTTTTGTACGCTGTTTATGCACTCGCGAGGATGCGAACCATCTAATAGGATTCAAGTAAATCGAAAGAGCGTAAAAACCTTTGTGCTTTAACAAACACAAAGGTAAAAACAATGAAAAAGCTACGATTCGGTGTATTTGGTAATATGGGCCCTGAAGCAGATGCTCTGTTCCAAGATATCGTCGCCAAGAAAGAAATTGAACACGGCGCACTTAAAGACTAAGACCACATGGCCATGATAGTGGTGAAAAACTCAGATATCCCCGATTGATCTGAAGTGATTAACGAAGGCGGTACCGATCCTGTGCCTGAACTGATTGAGTCAGCGTGCATTTTAGAACATGCCAATGTTCAGTTTGGCGTAATGACCTGTAACACCGCTCATTACTTTAGACCTGAGGTTCAAAAGCACACCAACGTTTATATCGTCGACATGCTTCAAACCACCGTTGATCAAATCAAAGAGCAGAACTCTGAATCTGTTGTTGGTATTTTATGTACCAACGGCACATACAATTCGGGAATCTATGATCGTTACCTAACGGACGCGAATCTGGTGTTCGTTAAGCCAGATTCCTTTGAGCAAGAGCATAACGTGCATAGTGCTATCTATGGTGAAGTAACCGGTGAGATGACAGAGTGTGGACAAGCAATCCGAGAAACCAACGGGATCAAAGCGGGCGAGTTTGAGCGTAATGCCGCACTGCTTGCTGTAGCGATTCAATCCATCGTAGAGAAGGGCGTTGATACGGTTATTTGGGGATGCACGGAACTTCCTTTGGTTAGAAAGCAACTTGAAACGGCATTTCCAACAGTCACTTTTATTGATCCTATGGAAGCGGTAGCTGAGCGTGTCGTTGATATTTACCGTCTCGCTGAGCAATATGTGGAGCGTGGACATGTGGATTACAACATTAATGATGTTAATTAGATCTTCACAACGCTTGATATGGTGAACTACGTAGCCCAAAGAGCGATGACCTACCGTCTATAAGCTCAGATACGTGTATTTGAAACATGAAAAAGCCGCGAATTACGCGGCTTTTTTACATTTGGACTGGAGAAAATTAAAAATTAAGATTCGAAGCTGAACACTTAAAGCTCGAACTCGCCATTCATTTTTCGAAATAACCAATCAGGTACCTTGTTCCATGAACTGTAGTTCGGGTTCTTAGTATGGATTTGTTCCTCTGAAGCCCAGATGGTGTCACCTGATTGTTCTCGCGACACAGCCCAGAACAACTCCTCTTTCTGACGTGTTAAGTAGTGTGTCACTTGCTTCGCAAACTCTTCACTGTCAACCAACACCCCAAACTCAACGTTGAGAAAGTCTGATCTTGGATCGAAGTTAGAAGAGCCAATATAGGTGACACGCTCATCTAAAATTACTGTCTTGTTGTGGTAGTAGGTATCAACATGAAAGTAGTGATCATCATTGATCGCTTGGCTTTTGTACTCATAGATACTTACGCCTTTGTCGAGTAGAGTCTCACGGTGTTTTTCGTAATACGCAGGCACAAAGCCCGAATCATTAGAAGCCGATGAATTCGTCAGTAAGGTGACTTCGGCTTCGCTCTCTCTAAGTGCATCGACGAATACAAACTTGTTATCGCTTGGCACCATATAAGGCGTAGAAATAATAACCTTAGAAGGTGTCGGTACTTTTTGCTTCATCAAGTGTTCAATACGTTGGCGAAAGTAGGGCTTGTTGTCATTGAGTTTCTCCAGTGAGTCAAATACCGGCGTGACAGAGGCTGAAATGAACTTCGGTTGGTTTAAGCTCTTTATCTGCCTTTCGACTTCAGACGTGATCAATGCTTGATTCTTTTCACCTTTGTTCAACGCTTTGGTGAACGCTTGGTATTGCTCTTTCTCTTTGATTTTAATGCGTTCTTGAATTGGCACTACATGCTCACTGTTCCACAACGCTTGGTAGTTTCGGTCGAAAGCAGCAATCACGTCGCCTTTAAACAGCACATCCATATCAAAGAAGTTGGCACTTTCGCTGTAGCCAAAGTAGTCATCACCGATGTTGCGCCCACCGAGGATCATCGATTGGTGATCAACGTTAAAGTATTTCTCATGCAGTCGATTATCTAACTGTTTTTGATGAGTAGAGAAGTTGAGCGCACGACCAATCCAGCCAGCTTTACGTGACTCAAAAGGGTTGAACAGTCGAATCTCAATATTGGCGTGTGAGTCCAACTCCGCAAGCCATTTGTCATTGAATACCAACAAGTCATCCAGTGTGAGGCGCACGGCCACATCGCGGTCAGCGGCGTGTTTCAGCTCGTTTAACAGCATCAGACCCAGAGTGTCGTTTTCCCAAGAGAAGTAAGTCATATCAATCGAGTGTTTTGCTTGGCGAACCAGATCAATGCGGCGCGCAAAGGCTTCAGGCGCACTCGGGATCAAATAGACTTCGGCTTGATGTTCTGTGCTTTGCCAGTTAGCTTCGAAGTCAGGTTCAACATCGGGGTAAGGTTGGGCACATCCTGTGACCAAAGCAATCAACATTATTGTGCATGCTGTTTTTAGTTTGCTAAGTGTCATAACTAACCTGCGTTTAAACATAAAATTTGGATATAGAAACGGCCAGCGAGCTGGCCGTTAAAGTAGGAAGGGTGTTGAATATGTTTAGTTTAGGTACCAGTCCCAAGGCATAAGACCTTGCTCTGCTAGACCCGTTAAGCGACCTTCACGAAGCTTAGGATCAACACCTGGGTTTGTGACATAGTCCCAGTCGAAGGTAGTGCTGTTGTCGCTGAATCCTGCACCATCAATGACAAGCACATTGTCGGTAGCATCGCTGTACTGGTAGCTCTGGAACAATTCATCGCTAAACCAAAGACGCGACATTTCGTTCATAAGGGCTTTATCTTTGCTTGATGGATTTACTTCGCTTCCATCAAAACGTACAGCTTTGTTGAACATAAATGGCAGTTCTGAACCGTTACATGCACCGCTGATGCAACCAATCGTTTTGAATAGATCAATGATTGGCAGTTGGTCGTATTCGCCCGTTTCTTCATTTAGACCTGTTTTATAGTTCCACATGTTAAAGCTTGGTTTGTGCTCAAAGTGGTATAGCGTTGCTTCTACTCCGCTGTTTGCTGCCATGTGACGAGCTGGACCATTGAACAAGGTGTCATTTAGCAAGGTTTTAAATTGCTTCATGTTGTCAAGAGCGCCACCTATGTCAGCTTCTGAGTTAGGGTAGAAATCCGTTAGAGCCAGAATATCTTGGGTTTGCTGGTGGCTAGTGATCTCAACAATGTCGACCAAGCAACCTACGGTACCCGCAATATCGTTGGTATCAATGCATCCAGTCATTTCAAGTAGATCACCTTCTAGCTTGGCACCATAAAATAAGCCCGTTACTGCGCTGTACGCACTGCTTGGCAATACAAGATCTGCTGAAACTTCATCACTTGCTTGCTCAGATAGTTTTTGTTGCAGAAGAACGATGTTGTTTTCATCTTCTAACCAGTTAACCATAGCTAGAGCTAGCTTTGTTGGATCTTCGTTAGTAAGCAGTTCAGGTTCATCATTTGTTAATAACTCGATGACCGTCGGGATTAAGAACGTAGCGCTAAATAGCATGCCAAAGCTGTTCGCTTCATGTGCATTTTCACCTAGGACAGTTGGTACTGAGAAGCCTGCTTTCATTGGTGACTCTGCTGATTCGCTACAGCTACCAAGGAGACTTGTTTTTTCACACAATATGTATGGAGCAAAAGGCATCAGGTTTGACATTGGCGTCTCATCTGCGGCTGGGCTCAGAATTGGGATTTGCAAAGAACCTAACAACCAATTTTTTAGCTGTTCAATACCATCCAAAGCTGTTTCTTGCGACGCCATGATCTTGTCAAGCGAAGTGTCTGCTGTAAAACCCTTACTGCGATCTTTTGCAACTTCATAGCTTGGATACTCAAACCCATAAGGGTTGCTTTGCATGATTGCACGTTGGAAATATTGACCTGCGATATCATGATCTTGCTGTAAGAAACCAATAGACATAGCACCAGAGCCTTGACCCATAACGGTTACGTTTTGAGCGTTACCACCGAAGTCAGCGATATTGTTATGTACCCACTCTAAGGCACGCCTCTGGTCACCTAGGCCATAGTTGCCATCTTCGTTCGCGCCTTTAATCCATTGAGTACCTAACTGACCAAGACGGTAGTTAAAGCTTACATAGATGAAAGGCTTACCATCGTCGCTTCCTTGAGCAACCACGGTATCACCTTGGATGAGCGGCTCTGCACCAGAACCGTATTCGAAATCACCACCGTGAATGAATACATAAACCGGTAGTTCTGCGTCAGCATCTACGCCTACTGGGCGCCAGATATTGAGGTTAAGGCAGTTCTCATCTTGTGTTTGTGTTGTCGTTTTTAGTTGAGGACAAGCATAACCGAACTGAGTCGCATCCAAAGTACCTTCAACAAGGTTTACAACTTCACTGGGTTTAAAGCGCTGAGCCTCTGCATATTGAATCCCTTTGAAAGATTCAACAGAAGCCAGTTTGTCGTCTTCGGTATTCGAAGTTATAACCAGTTCTTCTATCGTCGCTTTAATCGTTACGTTACCGATTTGAGCATCAAACGGTTTAGCCGGTGCCGGAACTAACGGTTCGGGCTTGTCTGGGAATGGAACAGTAGGGGCACTATCAGTATCGCAACCTGCTAAGGCAGTAGTAATAGTAAGAGCGATCATTGAACGGTATGCAATAGTCATAAAATGAGTTTCCACAATAGTATTCGGCGTAGTCTGTTTCATCGCTATCTGCGTAGATAACAGAACTACAAAATTTCTTATTAAGAACAACCTGGTTTAAGGGCTAGGCTGGTAATCAAAGTTCGGTGACTAGAATCGGTAGCCAAGGTTCAATGTCACAGCCGAACGAGTTTCGCCTTTGTTGTACAACATGGTCATGTTGTAGTTTTTGCCGATCTGCTTGTTAAAACCTGTTAGGAATGCCCACTGGTCGATATCGACGCCAACGTCATAATCAAATTCGATGTCTCCGGTTTTTACAGTACCTTGCATACGTGAATCTAAACCTTGGTATTCAGCACCAACGAAGAATTGAGCGCGATAATCAACTAATTGGTAGCCCAACATTGGCTGAATCGTGACAATGCCATCACCCCAATCATCCAACCCTTTCAGGCGTGTTTGGGAGTAAGTACCCGTCACTGAGGCAAAGAATTCTTTGTAACCAACAGATAATGTGGTGCCCGCGCCGCGTAAGTCATATTCAAGATGAAGTGGTACATTCAAACGACCACTGTTACATAAGGCAGAGACACCTTCGCAAAGTGCGTTACCTAGCCCTGGCAATTTGTTATTGAGCTTGTCTTTTAAGTATTCACCTGCGGCGCCGGTATAAGAGGCGTCAATATTCGCATCAACGTTTACCTTTCCTACGTACCCGAATACATTCCAGAATGGCAGAATATTCACATCACCACGTATTGAAAGACTTTCTGCTTTAACCGTTGCAACGCTATCTTCAGGGTCGAATAGGTCATTCAAGCGCACACCGCCAATCACGTAATCTGTCATGGGTATATCCATATCTTGATTGCGATAAGCCACTGATACGCCGAATGGAAGGGGTAAATCGATACCTTGACGACGCACCATGTCACCCATTAAAGGGAATACTCGATCTAACTTAACACTCGCTTCTTGCATACGAGGATCTGAAACTTCTTTTAGACGCTCTTCATGCAGGACATTAACGCCGTTGTCGTCTTCATAAATTGCGACGGGTTCAGTTACAGCGCTCATGGTCATCGGTTTCGTTTTAGACGTACCCTCGATGTTAGTTGTCTTACGTTCAATAACGACTTTACCAGAGTCTAACGTTTGGAAATCAATCACTTGGTAATAGGTATCGACTTTTGACTTACCAAGATTAAATGGCTTGTCGTTGGTGATTACCATGCGTTTTGGTGTGCCGCCTACAAGTTCAATATCAACATTCAAGAAACGGAAATAGGCGATGTCTTGTGGTAAGCCGTATTTCGAATAGTTGAAGCTAATGGTCACGTCGCCGTTGTCTTTTTCATTGACTTTCACTGACGATGGATCGAAGCTTTCTGCATAATTTCTTAGTCGATACTCAGTGCGCGTAAACTCTTCAATTTCATCGATCAGTTTTTCGTTTTCATCCAGCTCTTGCGGGTTGTATTTGATGCGCAGGTCGATGTTGCCTTTGCTGTCTGTGTTTTTTATCAGATAGACGCTTGAGTCACGAACCTCATCGCCAATTTGTATGGTTCGATGTGCGTGTTCAACTAGGTGTTCGCCCTGTACGAGCGAACTGATTGCTAGCTTTGGTAAATCATGACTGATGCCATATTTGTCAAATAGTGCTCGACCTTTTTCCATAACCTCGCTGTAAGTATTGGTTTCTGCCGCAGACGCAAAATTGGGGGTGGTAAGTAATAGGGCGCACGCTAACACAGAAAGAGTATGGGTCTTACAGGCGCTGGTGCGTATTTCAAAAAAACTCATGACGGTTCCCACGCTGAGTAGCCTCAAACCTTCGAGACTCAAACAGTCGATGTAATACTGAACGTCGTGTTCAGTTGTTATGTATTTATCCGTTAGGATTGCTAGTGTGAATGTCGCGACTAAAAATGCATTGCGTCAATCAATGAGAGGATTTTAAGAGGAGGTGGCAGATCGCGTTAATCGCTTTTGATGGACGCTATCCTCATTTAGTAATAATTAGCGTTAATCAATTGATTTATAATGATTTTCAATAGATAAAAAACGGCCTGTGAAGTAAAAATACTTGGCAGACCGTTTTGTTGTGAGTTGTTAAGCGCATTTAGTTCTAAGCAGTTACCCTCACTCTAAATAGATCAGTAAACAACTTCGCTATCATCAGAATAATCAAAATGTTTACGAGCATCAAAAGTGGCGTTTCAATTCCATAAACAGGTGTGAGGTTGAGCGCACCAGATGTGAGAACAACTAATAAGTTAATACCCAATATTCGGTGTACCATGAGCTTAGGTGTCGCGAACACTTTCCATATCACCATAATGTTAAGGAAGTAGAATAGTCCCAGCTCCCATAGTTCTGTCATTAATGGCATCACAAAGATGTATTGCAACAGAACCACCGACCCTGTACCCAACACACCATAAAAAGCGTCCTTAATAACGCTTGGTGGCATGGTCGGCACCATAGCAGAGAATACACCGGCTAACATAGGAAATATGAAACCACCTGGAACTGGAAGATAAATCCAAACCAACAGCGATGTGATAAACATCGACACGCCTTGCAGCACTTTGCGCCCATCTTCATTCAAATGTTCAACAAACGTGCGATGTGCATGATGCCAAGACACGTCTTTATGATCACCTATGACATTGAGTTCACCCTCAACAAGAGATTGTTCTGGTGTTAATACATCGAACGTCTTCAAGTTGTGAGTAAGAACTGCCCATTGGATATCTAAGTCTGATTCGCTGTTACTTTGTTTGAGTAATGTATCTTGGATATGTGCCATTTCATCGATACGCAAGCGCCATGTTTGGATGTTCTCTTTAAGGTGGTAGCTTCCGGTCAGTGGCAGATCTAAAAGTTGATACAGCTTATCAATATTCGCGGTGTTGCTTTCAAGTGCGGCAATGTCGATGTTGTCTGTTTTTTCCATCGCATCTAACAACGCTTGTTTACTGGTTTCGAAACGTTGTACAAAGTTGAGTTCAGTATTCACAGGCCACACGATGCGATACACAATAGAGAACACAACAACACCTAATAGTGTTTCTTGAAGTCTAAGTACAGCAAAGTGAAAGGTGGTTTGGTTATCAAACCCGCCCAGACAAGCAACAATCGAACACACGGTAAATCCTATTGAAAAGATGTAGCCGTATTTCTCGTCACTAGACATGAAAATACAAGTGCCTAAGAACAAGGTAAGAAATGTTAGAAACAAAAATCGATCTTGTGAAAACATCGCAATGAGGAAAAAGGCATAACCGGTCCCTAACAAGGTTCCCATTAACCGGTTATGGCCTTTGTTTATTGAATGGGCGAAGCTCTCGTTCAATGCCATCACTGCGACGGCTATCGCAGCCCAATACGGTTTTTCCCAACCAAACCACAACGCTAGGCAGATTGCGATAACGATAGAGAGTGCGACTTTAATCGCGTCTTTAGTCGATGCAGTGAACATAAGAATCACCTAGCTATTTTTGATTATTTTGATCGAGGCAGTCATACCAACACGCAGTTGTACGTCTTCTGGTATTTTGTCTAACTTCACTTTGATAGGGATGCGTTGAGCTAGGCGTATCCATTGGAAGTTTGGATTCACGTTTGGCAATAAATCATTACCTGTGCTGCCGTCTTGCTTCGCGATACCAAAACCAATACTTTTGATATGTCCTTCTAGCTGAACATTGTTGTGCATCATTAAGGTCACATAAGCAGTGTCCTGAGCATCGACACCGACTAAATCAGTCTCTTTGAAATAACCTTCAATCCAGAAGCTATCTTCATCAATTAGCGCAACCACAGGTGAATTCGCGACAACTTGAGAGCCAACACGTAGGTTCAGATTGGTGATATAGCCGTTAGTAGGCGCATATACCTTGGTGTACTCAAGGTTGAGATGTGCTTCTTCTACGTTCGCTTTTGCCAGTTCGACATTTGCGGCGCTGGTTTCTACCGCGTTGTTCAAGTTGTTTAGTGTCAGCACGGGCACGGCACCGGGCGTTCTTTTCTCTAAATTCAACGCGCGTTGCTCTTCGTTTTTGGCTTTGGCGAGTAGGGCAAATGCTTGTTTTTGAGTCGCAAGTGCTTTTCTGTAGGTCGCCTTGTAAATACTCGGATCGATCTCAAAAAGAAGATCGCCTTTTTTTACCTTCGAGTTGTCTTCGACATGCACTTCAATGACTTGACCCGTGACTCGAGGTGTAATCGAGACGATATAAGCGCTGACTTGTCCGTCTCTGGTCCATGGGTTACTTGAGTACGACTGGTAATAGCTATAAACCACAGTTCCCGCAGCAGCCAATAATAAAAGTGTAATGAGATAACGTTTGATCACAGTAAGTGCCTCAAAAAATGGTAATAAAATGGCCGATAGCGCCAGTAAAAATCACGATCAAGCTCAGTTCTGCTATTGCAGGAAAGGCGACGTACTTATGAAGGCCAAACCGTGTCGCGATTGACCCTGTTAGCATTGTCAGTATGTAAGCCAGTGCGATAACCAATAACAGCGGTGGGAAGTAGACTTCATCCCACACAAGCTCATGCGGCATGGTATTCATGGTTCTGTTCTCTATTTGTTTGATGAATGCAACGATAACGGAGTTCGATTTATTGTGATAATCGCTTATAGAGGATCGTACCCATCACAATCCAACTTTATTCGGTGATTATGCCAACTGCCTCTTTGTTGAGAGCCGTAAGCCAGTAAAAAAACGGTAGGAGGTTGTCGTTCTTGAAGTGGAAACACTTAATTGAAATTGATTTCGAAAATCATCTATTTTTGCCGGTTTAAGATAAATATATTTAAAACAATCACTTAAGATGTAAGTTGCACTTCAAAAACTATGC